>JAGFJL010000055.1 GCA_024102725.1 Nitrococcus mobilis | reverse complement strand
TTTGAGCCTCACCATGTTTGAGAAAATGCCGTTAGATCAGATCCTTATCAATCACGCACACAATACCGACGACCCGGATTTAGATAACCAATTGAATTTATTCAGGTAACTTTCCGGACACTAGTGACTTGTTTCCGGAACAAATCGGGCCGGCCGGTCATTGAGGCGGTCATCCGCAATTGAAAACTCACGCACGGGTGGACTGCTGCCGGCTGAAGGGGGCGTTTGGCGATGCGTGTAACGCTATGCTCGTTGCTGTCGGGCGAAATATCCGGCTAGTGCTGCGAGCTATGGCCACTCTTTTGCCGCGAATTCTGCGCAACGGTAAAAGCCAATTCCGCTCCCGATCTTGGAAAACTATTCCGCCCTGTTGCATCGGTGGCAGTTTATTCAGGGCGGAGTGTTTAATAAAAATGAAATATTGCTCAATAAAACCAGTAGGTGGACTATCAATCCCATGACACGGTGTCTGCAAATGTTAACTGGATATCTGTCTAACTATCATTTGGACGATCCGCTGCTATTTATTTTTGCTAGTAAGGCATCTGAAAAGCCTTTGAGTCTTTCCCTGTGAACGAAGATCTGCAGGCTGATTCAAATGCAGAGCTTACTCGACTGCCAAAGACAGTCGTCGAGCAACTGACAAAACCGTTTGCCCGATTCTTACGCATCGAGGCCGCCGGCGGCGTTATTCTTCTGTTATTTACAGTCGCTGCCCTCGTTTTATCCAACTCTTCGTTGGCTCATTTTTTCGTAGGCGCCTGGGAGACGCCGGTCCGTTTTCAGATTGGCTCGTTTGAGTTCGGCCGTTCGTTGAGAGAGTGGATCAACGACGGGTTGATGACCCTGTTTTTCTTTCTCGTCGCCTTGGAGCTCAAGCGAGAACTGGTCCTAGGCGAGCTGAGCAAACCCCGGATGGCCGCGCTGTCCATTGCAGGTGCCCTAGGCGGTATGCTCGTTCCTGCAGTGTTATATCTGGCGCTGCAATGGGGCCAGCCCGGCGAGGCGGGTTGGGGCACGGTCATGGCGACGGACACCGCGTTTGTTATCGGTTGCCTGGCACTGCTGGGACGGCGCATTCCCCACAGCTTGCGCGTGTTCATGCTTTCGTTAGCGATCGTTGACGATATCGGCGCCATTCTTGTCGTGGCCATCGGCTACAGCAGTCACATTCTCTGGGGCGCGCTCGCCCTGGCTGCTCTTGGTTTCGCGATCGTACGCGCGATGGCGCTGCTTGGCTTTCGAGGTTTTCCGCTCTACTTCCTCGTAGGCGGTATCATTTGGGTCGCGGTGGATGCATCCGGGATTCATGCAACCATCACCGGCGTGATCCTCGGCTTAATGACACCGGCCCGGAGATGGGTCAGCGACAAGCGGTTGTATGCCATATTGAGACAAGTCATCGTGCATCCAACTGGCGACCTCGGAAATGGCCACGCAAAAGATCGCCAGACATTGCACGCGGCAGAGATTGCGGCGCGCGAAGCATTGTCCCCGGTCGAACGGTTGGAGATCGCGCTACACCCCTGGGTCGGTTTTGTCATCATGCCGCTTTTTGCATTTGCCAATGCTGGGTTGCCGTTGTCCATGGGCGAGCTCGGCAATTCCGTCACGGCAGCTGTGTTCGTCGGTTTCGCTCTCGGCAAACCCCTTGGGATTGTGACATTCAGTTGGCTGGCAACGCGCTTGGGAATTGCGATACGCCCGCCGGATCTTAGCTGGAGGTTACTGATCGGTGGTGGCCTGCTCGCCGGAATCGGGTTCACTATGGCGCTGTTCATTGCCAACCTGGCCTTCAGCCAAGGTCTGATTGACAGTGCCAAACTAGGGATCTTTCTGGCATCAGGCTTTTCCGCGGTGGCCGGTCTCGCGTTGTTGATGCCGTTACCCGCGCGCACAAAGCACCTTTGGGTGAATAGCAGTTCAGCCCGAACCGAGACATAGCTGATATACGTGGATTGGGTACCACCGGAGTTCACTGCGTCGCGGAGCTGGCCTTGGTCTAGCAGCAGGGATCATCGACCGGGGACGCCCCATCGGGGGATTACCCCGAGTGGTCGATGTCGGTATAGCCCGAACTAGGGTTCTCCTCAACTGCGTATGGCAAGCGCGGGTTCTTCCGGGTAAGAGATTTGTCGTCATGCGGTTGACAGAGGAATATGCCGCAACAATTCGTGCTGGGGTGCGAAAGATCTGAAGCCGTGCGCGCCGAGAGCGGAGGGTGACGGTCATTAGCATCGCTTTTCTTGCCTTATTTCGGCGAAAGTAAGCCCTCGGCGCTCACCGCGATCGAGAAAGAGCTGATTATCAAGCCAATGGGGCGGCTGAAGCCCGGCGCCGCTCGTCTTGGCAAGGAAGAGAGAGCCGCCTGTGAGTCACGACCAGAACTTCAAAAACCTCATCCTGGATTATCCGCACCAGGCGCTTCGCTTCTTCGCCGCCGAGGAGGCTACCGGCATCGACCCCGCCGCCCGCATCCTGCCGGTGCGCCAGGAACAACTCCAGGAGCGCTTGGGGGAGCGGTTTCGTGAGCTCGACGTGCCGCTGCTGGTGGAGTGGCCGGACGGGCGGCGTGAGGCGGTGCTGTTCGTAGTAGAGGAAGAGAGCGATCCACGGCGCTTCTCCATCCACCGCCTGGCCCATTACTGTCTGGATCTCGCGGAGCTGCTCGATCTCACCCGAGTGGTGCCGGTGGTCATCTTCCTGCGCGGCATCGCCGCGCCGCGCGCGCTGGCTCTGGGCGGTGATCGCCATGAGTACCTGCGCGTCCACTACCTGGCTTGCGAGCTTGCCTCGCTACCGGCCGAGCCGCA
>JAGFJL010000039.1 GCA_024102725.1 Nitrococcus mobilis | reverse complement strand
AGCTTGCGCGGAAGGCTGGCGCCGGTGACAAGTCCAGTTCAAGTCGGTAACAGGCATAAATTGCTCATTTTATGCGCCAAATCAGGTGGCTACAGTGAGAGACGTTCGCCTTTTCCGGACACTAGTGATTTTATTATTTTAATACACTATTTTCTCAGGCTCCCGATTTGGTCCCAAACTCGGTTTTCGATAAATGCAGGATCGGTGAAGGCGCCGACGAGCGTCGAGTTCACCCGCCTCGCTCAGTCCAGGGCTTTCAAGGTGAGCGCCAGTCTGCTGTAGTGGGGGTGTCAGCTGCGGAGGGTTTCAGCAGATGTTCAAGCTCAGCCCGATTTTGCAGCGCTTTGCCGAACGCTCGCCTTCCCTGTCATGCTGCGCGCGCTGTTTGAGCGCTGCCTCGATCCGGCGCGGCTCGATGCCTGGTTCGAAACCAGTGCCGAGGCGCAGTATACGCGCCGGCTGCTGTTCTCCAGCCTGTTCGAGCTGATGACGCAGGTGGTGCTGCGGCAAAAACCTTCAGTGCGTTGAGATCCGGTGTAAGAATACGCGCAAGCGCTCGCCGCACTTGTTCGCGCCTGCCGACGATCTCCGCCTCCAGCAAGCCGATGGCTGTGTCGAACTGCCCAGCCTTCATCGCCGCTTGCTGGGCGGCGCTCGGGGTTTCGCCCAGTTCATTAAAGAGCCGCTTCACCAGTCCGGATAGACCCGGTAAGCGCGCCGGATAGGAAATGCCCGCGCCGCAGAAAAACACCATGCGGCCGTCCTCATGCGCCTGAAGCAAGCGCTCCGGAATGTCGGGGCCATTCTTAATGAACTGCATCTGAGGTCACATCCGAAGAACCTTCATCAGCTCGTCTCCGAAGTGGCTAAGCACCTGAACGGCTGGTTGTTCTCCCGATCCAGCACCGAGTGGTACTCGGCGGTGGGGATGTGTTTGCGCGAGGCGTTATCGTGGGCGAGGGTTTCGACGGTTTTTGCACTTTCTCTCAGGCTATGAGATTTCTGTTCTTGAACGTGCGATTTCTTACTGCACGTCCCGTCTGAGCGCCTGAAGCGCGGTCAGCAGGGGCGGTATGTCGTCCTGGATGATGTGCTCCAAAGGGTGTCGTCATCGATGCCGAGGTAGCCATGGATGAGCCGGTTGCGCGTGGCGGTGATCATCCGCCAGGGGATCGCCGCGTGCGCGGCGCGTGCCTCCTCCGGAATATGGGTAACGGCCGCGCCGATCAGTTCCAGGTTGCGCAGAGTGGCACCGTAGATCAGGCTGTTGGCGACGAAACCGGCTTGATCCAGGTTGTCCGTGTAGGCGAGCACCTTCTCCGCGAAGGCAATCATGTCGTCGAGGTAGAACCGCCACTCCCGCTTGCCGCGTTGGCCGTCGGAGATGAAATGCCTCTCGCTCGATGTACGGCCGGAGCTCAGGGCGCAAGGCTTTGTCTGTGACGAGATCCACAGAGCAGCCGAACAGGTCTTCCAAATAGAACTGCGCGCCGAAATAACGCCGTGAAGTCGCCGGGCCGTCGAAACGGACCAGGATGTCGATATCACTGGTACTCGTGGCGTCGTCCCGCGCCACCGAGCCGAACAGGGTGATATTGGTTACACCGAACTCCCGCGCCAGATAAGCCTTGTGCGCGTGTAGCTTTCGTAGTGCTTCCGCCCGGTTCACGGCGCGCCTCATTGTCAATGGAGGTGGGGTCATCTTGTTGCGCCTCGGTTGGACCCACTATTTCATCACGAATCGGAGCTTGATCACCCAACTCCCTTCGCTTCTTGGGCTTGGGTATCGGTGTGATGAAATCGGCTCGACGGCGGGATTCGACGATCCGCCGGGTCGGTTGCCCTTGCTCGTCCAGTTCCCAGTGACGGCGCGGGTACTCGTAAGGCGAGTTGAGAATGGGTTGCTCGAAGAATCCGTTGCTCATCCGTAAGCGCCCTGTAACCGCTCGGGCCTGTCGTGCGGGCTTTAAGTGTTTTTTGCGGCCTCATTGCACGGCGCGCCAATATTCAGTCGCGATTACACTCTGAGCTTGTATAGATGTCAAAATAGCCGATCGCGCAGTGCGCGAACAAGAGAATGCATCTTTAATGCGTGTCCAGGTGCTGGGTACGGTCTCAAACGGGGCATGCGCGAGCAATGCAATCGGCAGGGAGCTGGCGTATAGCTGCTAGAGTTGGTTGGTGATGGTACAGATCAATCTCCGAGATCTCCGCTATCTGGTTGCCGTGGCGAATCATCGCCACTTCGGCCGTGCCGCCGCGGCTTGCTACGTATCGCAGCCGACGCTGAGTACCCAGCTCAAAAAGCTGGAGCAGCAGCTTGGCGTTCAGCTCATCGAGCGCAACAGCAAGCAGGTCATGCTGACCCAGGCCGGCAAAATGATCGCCGAGCGTGCCCATCGCGTGCTCAACGAAGTGGCGGATATCGTCGATGCGGCCCGCGCCGCCAGCGACCCGATGGCCGGGGAACTGCGGCTTGGTCTGATTCCCACGATCGGTCCCTATCTGCTGCCGCACCTGATCCCGGTCCTGCGGGATGTATGCCCACGGCTCAAGCCGCTGCTCTATGAGGAACAGACCCGGGTGCTGGTGGCTCGGCTGCGCCGAGGTGAACTCGATGCTGCCCTGATGGCCGTTCCGGTCAACGACCCAAGGTTGCATTTTATTTCCCTCTTCCATGAGCCTTTTTATTTGGCGCTGCCTGCCGAGCATTGGCTGACGCGGGGGCAGCACATCGAGCTCGGCGACCTGGAGGGGGAGCGCATCCTCTTATTGGAGGAAGGCCATTGCCTGCGCGATCAAGCGCTGGATGTCTGTGATTTGGCGGGAGCAAGCGACATCGCGGAATTCCATGCAACCAGCCTGGAGACCCTGCGCCAGATGGTGGCTTTAGGCGCCGGGGTGACCTTGTTGCCGGCGTTGGCCGCCGCGGCCAACGCCTCTGTTCCCAATCATGCGGCGATCGAATTGCGGCCTTTCCAGGAACCCGTACCGCGCCGGGAAATGGCGCTCTATTGGCGCAAAGGGGCGGCCCGGGAGCCGGCTCTGCATGCTTTGGCCGACCTTATCCGGAATTTGAGCGTGGTGCGCGCCTTGCGTGAGCCGAAGCAGCCGAACCAGCCGAACCACAGCGCGGCCTGATCGGTGCGGCGCTCCATATCGCATAAGATACGGGCAACCGAACCGGCTGAACGTGTCCGACGAACGGCCGAGCGAGCGATGCGCTCGCGGCTTCGTGCGGCCCTGTGGCAAGATGGGCGCGGCGAGCGGTATGGAACAAGCAATCGTGGACAGCTCCAATCTCATCGACTCCCTGAATGCGGCCCAGCGCGAGGCGGTGACCGCGCCGTGCGGCCGAACACTGGTTCTAGCCGGTGCCGGCAGCGGTAAGACCCGGGTGCTCACGCACCGGGCGGCCTGGTTGCTGCAAGCGGGGGGGAGCTCTGCTTACTCCATCCTTGCGGTGACCTTTACCAACAAGGCGGCCGCGGAGATGCGCGGGCGGATTGCCGGGCTGGTGGGTATCGCCGCCGGGGGTATGTGGATCGGCACCTTTCACGGCCTGGCCCATCGACTGCTGCGCTTGCACTACCGGGAGGCTGGGTTGCCGCAACACTTCCAGATTCTGGATGCCGAGGATCAGCGTCGCCTCATCCGCCGCACCCTGCGCAACCTCGAAATCGACGAGAGCCGCTGGCCGCCCCGCCAGATCCAGGGGTTTATCAATGCCCGCAAGGACGAGGGCCGCCGACCCGAAGCGCTCGAGCCGCATGATGCGTATAGCGAGCAGATGCGGCAGCTCTACCGAGCCTATGAGGAGGCCTGCCGAGCCGGTGGCGGGTTGGTGGATTTTGCCGAGCTGCTGCTGCGCTGCTATGAGCTGCTGCGCGGCCAGCCCGCGTTGCTCGAGCACTATCGCCGCCGCTTTCGGCACATCCTGGTCGACGAATTTCAGGATACCAACCGAATCCAGTATGAGTGGCTGCGCCTGCTTACCGGTTCGGAAAGCGATGTCTTCATCGTCGGCGACGATGATCAGTCCATTTATGGTTGGCGTGGAGCGCGGGTGGAAAACATGCAACGGCTGCAGCGCGACGAGTCGGGCACGCGGGTGCTGCGTCTGGAGCAAAATTACCGATCCACACGCACCATCTTGGCGGCCGCCAACGCGCTGATCGCCCGCAACAGCAGCCGCTTGGGCAAGCATCTGTGGACCGATGGGGCCGTGGGCGAGCCCATCGCGGTTTACGCCGCCTTCAGTGAGCAGGATGAGGCGCGTTTTGTCGTCGAGCGTATCCGTAGTTTGATCGAATCCGAGGGTTACGCCCGCAGCGATTGCGCGATCCTATATCGCTCGAATGCCCAATCGCGTGCCTTCGAAGAGACTTTGTTTGGTCGCGAGATTTCCTATCGAGTCTACGGAGGGCTGCGCTTTTTCGAGCGGGCCGAGATCAAGGACGCCCTGGCTTATCTGCGGCTGCTCGTGAACCGCAATGATGACGCCTCTTTCGAACGGGTGATCAATATGCCACCGCGCGGCATCGGCGCCAAAACCCTCGATGCGCTGCGCAGCCAAGCCCGCCAACGGCAAGCGAGCCTTTGGCAAGCCGCGGGCGAGCTGTTGCGCGCCGGCGCGCTCTCCGGCCGGGCGGCGCGGGCCACCA
>JAGFJL010000008.1 GCA_024102725.1 Nitrococcus mobilis | reverse complement strand
CAAAGTGGTGCGCGATGAGCTGCCATTGTTCGTCGGAGAGGTCACTGTCGTACACAAGCTGATCTCTTGTGTGAGATTTATAATATATTTATATGATAAATAGCAGCGTTTTAACAAGACAGCTTCTGAGATAGAGGGCGAGCACGTTGCGGAACTCGCTGCGCCAGAGCAGCGGCGCCGCCCACTCGGGATCACGCTGAAACACACGCTCGGCTGCTAGTGTGTGCTCGCCAGCGAGCAAGATGTAAATGAGCAAATTTGTATCGGCAACGATCACGGACGCCCTTCATCCCGCGCTGCTCTAAGATCGGCTTCCGTGACAAAGACACCCGCGGTGCGCGCCCGAACCTGGCGGACCTGGGCAAGTAAGGCAGCCGGATCAGCCCGCCCACCCTCTAGCGCACGCTCCAGGCAGACAATCACTTCATTATTGAGACTGCGCCGATGACGAGCGGCCGCTTCTTTCAGCCGCTCATAAAGTTCCTCTGGAACATTCTTGAGTGTCATGGTGGCCATGGCCAAAACCTCCTTGCATGCAAAATGCAACCAATATGGAAGTTGCGGCTACTCGCGACCGAAGTCAAGGGGCGCCGGCCTCCTCGCCGCCTAACGGAATAGCGATATGCAGCCCATCGGGGGCCGAGAGAAAAAAGGGGGCCGCAAATTACGCGCCTGACCTCATTTCCTCTTGCGTTCAAGGGCGACTGGGGCGCGCAGCGAGTCAGAAGTCACATGCAGCGCATTGCTAACTTCTACTTTTTTGACCTCTATGCAGCTTGCTCCTACGAAGTTTCTGTTCACTTCGCATTACGTGGAGGATGAAAACGAACCGTTGCTTTTTGTCGTGCCGGTAGATGACCCGGAAGGGAGGCTCGACGATCTGTCGATAGCGCCGATCCTTGAGCTCTTGAGGAAATGACCCACTGTCCGGGTATGCCTCAAGTTGATCAATGTGATCGAAGATGTTGCGGACTAGACGTTTTGCTGCAGTCGGATTTTCCAAGGCGATGTAGTCTGCGATTGCATCCAAATCTGCCAAAGCCGGCTCTGACCAGACTACCTCAGCCACCGGCCCATCTTGGCTTTGGCCTGCTCATGGGCGAAAGTCCTACCTTCCTCTACAGCCCTTTCACCCCGAGCGATGCCTTCGAGCAATTTCATTTTCGCCTGGAGTTTCTCGTAGCTGTCAACATCAACCAGATACGCCGAAGGAAGGCCATGCTGCGTAATCAAAATGGGCTCTTTGTCCCGAGCGAGATCGCTCAGAAGCTCAGTGGCCTTTCGCTTCAATGTCGTAACAAGCTCAGTACGCATAATGTGATACTAAAGTGGCACTCATCGATTTGCAAGCTGCGCTCGCCTGCGCGTACATCTCCGGCCAGCCGAGACAAGCGCGGGAGTTCTCCTCGGCGAGGAAACCGTAGCGGCGGATGCGCATGAAGCCCTTGGGCAGGACATGCAGCAGGAAGCAGCGTACGAACTCCACGCCGGCAAGACGCATGACCTTGGAGCGGTGGCCGTCGGTGTAGCGAAAAGCCACCGACTTACCCTCGATACAGCACAAACCGCATTGGTAGAGAAGTATTTTCAAGCGGGTCCGGGATGGCTTGGCAAGACAGGAGGACGCCCCAGTACCCGCGCATAGACGGCGGCGTTGCCTTCGGCCATCGCCCGAATCGAGAACGAGCGCAACACCCGCTCGCGCCCGGCTTTACCGTATCGGGCGGCCAACTCTCGGTCGGCAAGCAACCGGTTGATGGCAACAGCGAGCCGCTCGGCGTCACCGGGTGCCACCAGTTCACCGTTCTCACCGGAACGCACGATCTCGGGAATGCCGCCAACGCGGCTTGCCACCACGGGCAGGCCGCAGGCGGCGGCCTGCAGCAGGCTCACTCCCAACCCTTCCAACAACGCCGGGTGCACCAACAGATCAAGGCAAGGCAATATCCGCGGCAGATCATCCCGAAACCCAGCGAACACAACGCGCTGCACCCATCCTTGCCGCTCGGCGCAGCGGCGGATTGCGCTTTGCTGCGGTCCCTGGCCAAAGAGCAGAAAACGCGTCCGCGGGTGTTGGTGCAACACCCGCGGGATCGCATCCAGGAGCACCCGATGCCCCTTGCGCGGGATGAACTGCGCAACCATGCCCACCGTGCGCTCATCGCGGGTCAAGGCGAATGCCTGGCGGAACCAAGCGTGCTCTGCCTGCGGTCGGTAGAGCTCGCTATCCACTGCACTCGGCACGCAGGTTACCTTCTCCGGGGGTAAGCCCGCCCCGAGCAACACCTGCCGGATCGCCTCTGAGATAGTCACCACATGCGAGTGGAATCGGTACTTCACGGCAACCTGCCAGCGCGGCTCAGGATTATCGACCCGGCGACTGACGATCGCGGGGACACCGACGAGTCGGGCCGCGATACCACCCAGAACATCGGCCCCGCGGCGGCTATGCAGATGCACCAGATCGGGTTGCTCGGCGCGAAGAATCCGGCGCAGCCGGGCGATTAGGAGAAGATCGCCATCACCCCGCATGGGAACGGCATGGACCCGGTCCGCGTAAGACGCACCCCGTTGTCGGATGGCACTGTCCGGCGGACAAACCAGAACTTGCTCGGTGGCAAGGCCCTGTAGACCGCGCAGCAAAAACAACACCTGCAACGCACCGCCGTAGAGATGCCGGCCGCTCTCGACATGCAGCAGCTTCACCGCGCCGCCTCCAGCAGCGATCGCGCCGCGGCAAGCACGTGCGCGGGGCGGTGCAGGCGCATGCAGCTGTAGGCTCCACCACAGACCGGTCGGCGCCGGCAAGGCGAACACCACAGCGCCTCATAAAGCACTCGCGTCAAAGGGCTGTCCGTCTCGAGATAAGGACGGGTGGAGCCGAACAGCGCCACTGTGGGTATACCGACGGCCGTGCCGATGTGGGTCAGCCCGGTATCGACACCGACCAAAAGCCGCGCCCCGGCGATGGCGGCCGCACTCTCTCGCAAGGTCAGGGCGCCGGCTAGGTTCATCATAGGAACGCCCACTTGGTAGGCAATCCGCTCGCCCCTCGTGCGGGCCTCCGGACCACCCAGAAGCACCGATGTCAATCCAAACCGCGCGGCGAGCGCTTCGGCCAAATCGCGCCAGAACTCATCGAACCAATGCTTCTGCAGCCGGGTCGTAAACGGACACAGCACCGCGTAGTCACCTTCGAGCGCGTGGCGGGCCAATGCCTGGCGCACGCCCTGCCGATCGGCCGCAGTCAGCGCCAGATCCATTGGGAAACAGCTCGCCTCGACACCGAGCCACTCGGCGAGGTAACGGTATTCGGAGCCGATACGGGGATCGGAGCGGGGCGGCTGGAGCACCCGGGTCATCAATCCCCGACTGCTCTCGCGCGAGGCGAGACCGATGCGCTGCGGCGCACCACTGAGCCAAGCCCACAGCGCGCTCTTGGCCAGCCCTTGGAGGTCCAATACCAGATCATAGCGGCGCTCGCGCAGCCGGCGCACGAAGCGGTGAATCGAACGCCACAGCTCAGGATAGCGCCGCTCGGCGCGCAGTCGTCGCCATTGCGCCCGCGGCCAGACGATCACCTCGTCCAAGCGCGGATTCGCCTCGAGCAAGCTCGCTCCCGGCGACTCGGCCAGCCACGCCAGATAGGCATAAGGCCACTTGCGGCGTAACGCCGGAATCAGCGCGGAGGCCATGACGATATCGCCAATCGCCGAGAGCCGAATGATAAGGATGCGGCTCATACCGCTACGCTACTCGCGTGCAGGCGGCGGAAGAGCTGGACATAGGTCGCCCGCATGGCGCGCGCAGCCGCAACAGATCCAGGATTCACACCGCCGAGCCGACGGCTACCGAGGACGTGCAGCGACTTCATCGACCGGCGAGCTGAGTCTTGCGTTGATACTTCATATGCAGCTTCCAAAAGTAACCGATCAGATTGTCGCCGAACGAGATCGCCTTGCGCGGGATCTCAAAACGATTGGACGCAGTGTTCGCCGCTCCGCGTAGACAAGTCAAGGCGCTGGTGTAGCCGGCCTCTTCCACCAACTTCCGGGTTTGCCACCCATAATCGCCATAGGGATAGCAGAAATGCCGCACCTCTTCCGCCAGCAATTCCTCCAACGCAGCTTTACTGCGAAAGATCTGGTCGCGCTGCTTGGACACGGCGAGGCCGGAGAGCCGAGGATGGGTATTGCTGTGCGAGCCGAACGTGATCCCCGCGCGGTGCAGCTCGCGCAGAGTCTCCGCCGACATCAGCGGCGCCTTCACTTGGTCGTCGCTTAGCCACTCGGCACAGCGACCCACCAAGCCCGTTACGATGAAAATCGTGGCGGTGAACCCATGCTGCGCAAGAATAGGGAAAGCATGCTCGCGGAAGCCTTCATAGCCATCATCGAAGGTGAGCACCACCGAGCGGGGTGGCAACGGACGATCGTCGAACAGCCCGGCTACCGCTTCATCCAAGCTGATGACGTTATAGTCGAAGGACTTGAGATAGTTCATTTGCGAGCGGAAGCGGCGCACGTGACAGTAGCACACCCGGTGCCGGCGCGGCGCCGCAAAATAGCCCACCTGGTGGTACATCAAAATGGAAACCGTGGGTTTGGCTTGTGCTGAGCGAGGCGGCTCCATGGTGTCCTCTCCGGTACCCGCGGTTAGCGCCGGGTACCGCCACGATGGATTCGTTCCACGATGCCGGTAGTCGAGTAGCCGCCTTCGAGCGGCAGGAGCCGTACCTGCCCACCCCGGGCAAGCACCCCTTCGCGACCCGCCACCTCCTCCAACCGATAATCGCCCCCTTTGACGAGCACATCCGGGCCGATCGCCTCGATCAAGCGTGCCGGCGTATCCTCGCTGAACGGCACCACCCAGTCCACGGCGGCCAAACCGGCCAAAACCGCCATCCGCTGCGCTAACGGATTAATGGGTCGACCGCGGCCTTTGAGCCGGCGCACCGAATCATCGTCGTTCACCGCCACGATCAGCCGGTCCCCGCAGGTCTTGGCTCGCTCGAGATAGGCGATGTGCCCGGGATGCAGGATATCGAAGCAGCCATTGGTCATGACCACGACATCCTGGCGCTGGCGTAGCTCGCGCACCAAAGCGATCAGCTCGCCCTCGGTGATGATGCCGCGGGGTTTGTCGGCCGCAGTCCCGCGCTGCACCGCCGCACGCAGCTCGGCCAGGCTGACCGTAGCCGTGCCAAGCTTCCCTACCACTACACCCGCGGCCAGATTGGCCAGCGCCGCCGCCTGCGCCAGCTCCTCCCCCGCTGCCAGCGCGGCGCCGAGGACGGCGGCCACCGTATCACCTGCACCCGTCACGTCGAATACTTCCTGGGCCCGCGCGGCAATGTGGACCGCTTCCCGATCGCGCTCAACCAAGATCATACCTTCCTCGCCACGAGTAAGCAGCACCGCCGCGAGGTCCAATTGCAACAGCAACTCGCGCGCGCGCTCGACTCGTTCGAGCTCAGAGCCGCAACGCCCGACCATACGCTCGAACTCCGTACAGTTTGGGGTGAGCACGCCGGCACCGGCGTATACCGCGAAATCCGCCCGCTTGGGGTCGATCAGCACCGGTCGTCCGGCCACCCGACAAGCATGAATCAGCGGCTCCACCTGTGCCAGCGCTCCCTTGGCGTAATCAGAGAATATCACCGCATCCACGCTGGAGAGGCTCTGCTCCAGGAGCTCCGGCGAGATCCCGGCAGCCGCTGCTGCCGGGCCCTCGAAATCGACTCGCAGCATCTGCTGGTGTTGGCTGATTATCCGCAGCTTGGTGATGGTGGTGCCGTTCGGCTGCTCGAGCCAATGTGTCCTCACCCCGGCATCGGCCAGCAGCCCGCGCAATGCCGTCCCGGCCTCATCGTGACCGATCGGAGCTACAAGAGTCGTCTTGACATCAAGTGCAGCGAGCGCCATCGCGACATTGGCGGCCCCGCCCGGGCGATCTTCGGTGCGGGCTATAGCCACGACAGGCACCGGCGCCTCGGGGGAAATGCGGCCGGACTCGCCATACCAATAGCGATCCAGCATGGCATCACCTGCGACCAGGACATTAAGCTGGTGGAAATCGGGGATTTTCATAGTTTGTGCCGCAACCGCTTGCGCCGGCGAATCGGATAAGGCCCCAAAGCGCCATCGGGGCGCGTTTTGAAACGCCGATGCACCCAGTAATACTGCTCCGGATGGCGGCGAACGGCCGTCTCGAGCACGACATTGAGCCGGGTGGCATCTTGCTCGTCATCCCCCGAGGGAAAATCCCGCAACGGCGGATACAAGCGGATCGTGTAGCCGCCACCGGATTTCCGAGCTGTACCGTAGGTGGGAATGACCGCCGCACCGGTGAGACGGACGAGCCGCGCGGTGACGGTGAGGGTTGCCGCGGGGACACCGAAAAACGGTGCGAAAACCGAATGTGGCCGTCCATAGTCCTGATCCGGCGGATACCAGATGACCCGCCGCTCACGTAACGCCCGCACCAGACTCCGCAGGTCGCGGCGCCATACGACGCGCTCATAGTGGCGCCGACGGTTCTCACGCATGCAACGCTCGATCACCGGGTTACGGTGTTCTCGATAGATGACTTGGAAGGGGACCTGAGTGAGCATGATGCGCCCGGTAAGCTCCAGCGGAGTAAAATGCGCGCCGAGCAAAATGACGCCGCGCCCTTCGCTCAGCGCCTGCGTCAGATATTCCAGCCCCTCGAAATGGCCTAGGCGGCGGATGAGGGCGGGATTACCCCACCAAGCGATGCCGGCCTCGATCAAGCCACGCCCGGTAAAACGCAGATTCTGCCGGACCAAAGCCGTGCGTTCGGCAACGCTAAGATCCGGCAAGCACAAGGCAAGATTGGCTTCGACGATTCGGCGCCGATAGGGTACGAGATGGTAGGACAACCGTCCCAAGAGGTCGCCCACCGCGAGCGCCCAGGGAAAAGGGAGACGGATAATGCAGCGCAACAAACCCATCCCGAGCCAACTCGACCAATAACGGGCCGCATAAATCCCCTGCGCTCGGCGTTCACTCACCCTGGCACCGCTTCCATCAAGAGGCCACGCCGAGTATACCAGACCTTCTGAGAGGGGCTATTTTCAGCTCTGACATCACCGACAAGGAGACCTGCACACGAATGCATTGGCGCAGCCTCTACTCCATTCTGCTCTATCTGAGCCTGCCAGTCGTCCTGGCACGCTTGCTGCTGCGCTCCCGCCGCGCCCCGGCCTATCGACGGCGCTGGGGAGAGCGCTTCGCCTTGATCCCCGCGGTCGCGGACCGCCCCGTCTGGGTCCATGCCGTCTCCGTGGGCGAGACCGTCGCGGCGGCCCCCCTGATCGAGCGCTTACTGGCGGAGCACCCGAGAATTCCCATCATGCTCACCACCACCACGCCGACGGGTTCACAGCGCGGGCGCGCTCTGCTCGGCGAACGCGTGCGGCACTGTTACGCGCCCTACGATCTACCGGATGTAGTGGCGCGATTCTTCCGCCGCGTAGCGCCACGCCTGGTACTCGTCATGGAAACGGAGATCTGGCCCAACCTCTTGGCCGCCGCGCAGCGCCGCAGCATACCGGTGGTGCTGGCGAACGCACGCCTGTCAGCACGTTCGGCCGCCGGCTATCAGCATGTGGTTTGTTTGCTGCAACCCGTCCTCGGCGCCTTCCACACCATCGCGGCCCAAAGCGAGGCGGATGCCCGCCGATTCCGGGCATTGGGCGCACCGCCGCAACGAGTGCAGACCAACGGTAATGTGAAATTCGATCTCGAAATCAGCGCGGTCAGCCTAATGGCCGGCCGCGCGCTGCGCGCCGCATTAGGCGCGCAGCGCCCGGTCTGGATCGCCGCAAGCACTCATCAAGGGGAAGAAGCCCTAGTACTGGAAGCGCAACGCGCTATACAGGCGCGCGCCCCGCAAGCCCTCCTCATACTGGTGCCCCGCCATCCGGAGCGCTTCGAGGCCATCGCCACGCTGTGCCGCCGCAGCGGCCTGGAGACAGTATGCCGCAGCACCCGGGAGAGGGTGCGCCCGACAACGCAGGTCTATCTCGCCGATACCATGGGCGAGCTGCCACTGCTCTATGCAGCGGCCGACGTAGCTTTTGTCGGCGGCAGCCTGGTAGCCGCGGGCGGGCATAACGTGCTCGAACCCGCAGCACTCGGTGTGCCGGTATTGGTCGGGCCATATGTGTTCAACTGCGCCGAGATCGTCGCTGGCCTGGAAGCCACCGAAGGGCTCGTGCGGGTAGCAAACCCCGCCTCCCTAGCTCAGATCGTTGCGGACTTGCTTGGCAACGAGCGGCGCCGGCGCGCCCTAGGCGAGCGGGCGCGGCAACAGCTCGAGACTAACAAGGGAGCGACGCAGCGGCTCTATGAAACCATCCGTCCGCTACTGACCGAACCACCCACCACCATCGGGTTCAGCGGGAACCGAGCAGGCTGTTGACCGCCGTTAAATCTTGGGGGTCCAGGGTGCCAGCCGTTTGTTTGAGCCGCAAGGTACTGACGAGATAAGCATATTGGGCCTGCTGATAATCCCGTTCGGCGCCGAAGAGATTGCTCTGAGCGTCGAGGACATCGACGATCGTGCGGGTTCCGGCTTCGTAACCGGCCTCGGTCGCCTCCAGGGCGCTGCGGTTCGACGCGACCGCCTGCTTCAGTGCCTGCACCTGGCGGATGCTCGTTTGCACAGCTCGATAGGCGTTGGCGGTATCCTGCCCGACACTGCGGCGGGTCTCTTCGAGCTGCTCGCGGGATTGGGTATAACGCGCCTGCGCCTCGCTGACCCTGGAGCTCACCGCAAAGCCCTGAAAGATAGGCAATTCCCCTTGAATACCGATGCTCTGCCGGTCGGTAGTACCACCAAAGACTCCGCCGATGTCCTGGTGTGAGGCGTTGGCTGTCAGGCCGATCGTAGGAAGGTGCCCGCCGCGCTGCACCTGTATATTCTCTATGGCCGCCTCGGCCCCCTTGCGGGCGGCGATCAGCTGCCAATTGTGTTCTATCGCCGCTGCTTGCCAAGATGCCTCAACGGCCGGCTGCGGCCCCACCAGTTTGGGTTTTTGGGCCAAATCAGCCAGTGGCTCCGGTTGCTTGCCGATGACCTGGCGCACGGCCTCGAGTCGATTGGATATTTCATTTTCAGCCTGAATAAGCCGGCTCTCCGCCAAGTCGCGCCGAGCCCGGGCTTCCTGCACCGCGGTATGCGCGATCAAGCCGACCTCGAAACGCTGTTGCGCCTGCTCGAGCTGGCGCTCGATGGCCTTGAGATCGGAGCGGGCGAAACTCAGGTCGGCCCGCGCCGCGAGCACATCGAAGTAGCGCTGCGCCAGTCTAAACATCAAGTCCTGCTCGGCCGCGTGCAACTGGGCCGCCGCCTGGGCAATCTCGGCATCGGCCTGATCCAAGCGCTGGTAGGCACTGTAATCGAAGATCGGCTGGGTCAGATCGATACTGTATTGGGTGTTAAAAAAGTAGGCGTCGACGCTGGCGAAGCTGGTTACCTGATCCAGGTGAACGCGCTCGCGGCTGGCTTGGGCGCGAATATTCGGCAGCAGACCGGCCAGGGCCTGCGGTTTGCGCTCCTGTACGGCCTGGTAATTCGCCAAGGACTGCCTGAGCACGGGGTTGTTGACGCGGGCCACCTGATAGAGGCTGAGCAAATCATCGCCCGCGTATGCACAGAAACTGGAAAAGGCGAGCATAAAGCCCGCCACCCGCGCGGCGGCACGAGCCGCTGGCAGCCGCGCCACCG
>JAGFJL010000024.1 GCA_024102725.1 Nitrococcus mobilis | reverse complement strand
GCTACTGGCGGTTGCGTCGTCGGCCAATACCCGAATTGTTTCAGTGCCCGGATCCAGCGCGGTGCATTCTTGGATACGGCCGCGGCTTGGTAATCGATCCCCGAATCTCGATAAGGCTCGCGGCGGCTGAGAATGACATAGATGGTCCGGATGAGCTTATGCGCCAACGCGACGATCGCCTTCTTGTGACCGCGTCGGATCACCAGGCTTTGGTACTTGGAAGCGAACACGCTCTTGGTTCGCCGCGCCGCGTTGGCTGCCTCGCACAAGAGATAACGTACGATGCTGTTGCCTTTGCGCGTTCTCCCACTCTTGTGTTTGCCAGCGCTCTCGTGATTGCCCGGACACAGACCCGCCCAGGAGGCCAGGCGATCGGCCGAGCCGAAGCGGGTCATGTCGTCGCCGATCTCTACCAGGATCATGGTTGCGGCGATGGCATCGATGCCGGGAATGGTCTGCAACAACTCCCAGGCCCAGCGATACGGCTCCATGGCTGCGATCAGGTAATCGTCGAGCTCGCCGATCCGCGTTTCGAGCTGGCGGATATGCCCCTGCAGGTCCTGCAACAACAACAGGTGCCGCGCGGAAAGCTCGCCGTCGAGCGCCAGCAGCAACTCCTCGCGCTTACCTTTGAGCCGACCCTTGGCCAGCTCGATCAACGCACTTGGCTCCTCGCCGCCGAGCAGCCCCTCGAGCATCGCCTGCGCCGAGACACCATGGATGTCGCTGACCACGGCGCCGAGCTTGATCCCGGCATCGTCGAGTACTTTGTGCAGGCGGTTCTTCTCCCCGGCCAGGATGCCGCTGAGCTTTTTGCGGTAACGCGAGATCATGCGCAGCTCGCGCAAATCCTGCGGCGGAATGAAGCTGGGGCGCACCAAGCCAAAGCGTCCCAACTCGGCCAGCCAGTGCGAATCGGCCATGTCCGTCTTGCGTCCCGGTACGTGCTTGATGTGGTGGGCATTGACCACCCACGTCTCGATACCTGCACGCTCCAGATGCGCGTACAGGCTCTTCCAGTAGATCCCGGTGCTCTCCATCACCACCAGCTCCACTTGGTAGCGTTTCAGCCAGGCAACCAGCCAGCGCAAATCCCGCTTGAAGCCGCCAACCTCGCGGCTGTGCTGCTCGGTACTGCCATCTTCCTGCTCGATCAGGATGGTCGCCACCTGGCGCATTCGGTGCACGTCAATGCCCGCCACGCGTCGATGAAGTGTCTTCATCTTCGATCTCCCACAGCTACACTTGCACTTGGGAGCGGCGCGGACATCCGACCGGGTTTGCCTCGGGCTAAACAACCGCCCCGGCCTCTTTTCCGTTCGTCCTGCCGGCAGCGCCGGCGGTACACTCGGGGGTACGGACCGGTCGTAACGGGTCCGGTTAGGCCACGGGGTCCAACCACCAAACGTTTATCGACCTCGCGTCCGCGCCGTGCCCTCCAACTACAGCTTGGACCGACACCCCAAGGCTTTCATGGTCGGGGGCGAGCCGCCGTTCATGATGGTTAG
>JAGFJL010000166.1 GCA_024102725.1 Nitrococcus mobilis | reverse complement strand
TCACAGCCTCTTCTTCCACCCGACAGAACCGTCGAACGCAGTTCTCTCGACCCGGCCCGGTGGTCGGCGCCGCTGCGCCGGCTCTTCCACTTGGCGAGCGTCTTCTGAATGATCCCATAACACTTGGCGAGCTGCTCAGGCGCTCTTGACTATTTTGTATTGCTCGACGGATCGCCTCTGTCGTTGTGGCACTGCCATGAAGAATCTGTCCTCCAGCGCATCCTTCCATTCCTGGGGCAACAAGACATCAGCAAATCCTGGGATCACCCACCTAGCAGCTCGATTCCTAAATAACATAGCTATGGCTATGTTACGCGATGGCAATCTCCTCCATACAATACCTCCATCGATACACCACCGGATCCTGATTGATCCGGTCGATGTAGCGCTGGATGCGCTCGGCGAGTTCGGCTTTGGAGTGCAGATCAATGCCGCCGTAGGCTGCCACGGTAGTTGCCGCTGGCATGTCTCGCTGCACACCAGCATAGGCCACAGCGCACCACAGAACCCGAGGTACAGTGAGCAGCATACGGCTATCGTGCTCGATGTGTTAAAACAAGACCCGTCCCTTAATTCCAAATCGCTTACACGGCTGATTGTCGAGGCTTCTTAGGTGCTGTAAGTAGTGGTGGCCAGGGGCGGAATCGAACCACCGACACGGGGATTTTCAGTCCCCTGCTCTACCGACTGAGCTACCTGGCCATGGGGCGTTTTATTCAACCCGATTCGTGTAGGCGCCGTCAAGGGCAAGTGCGATCACCGTGCTAGATCGGGGTGAAGCGGTAGACACCCTGCGCATCACGGTAGCGGGAGAGCTCGCCGGCATGCCACAGGCGGTGCAGGTGGGCGATGGCCTCGCCCATGGCAAAGAACAGGGCATAGCTATCGAGTGGGCGCCGAAACAGGATCGGCAACGCTTCGGTGGCGCTGAGCGGCGCCTCGCTGCATGCCGAGCGCAGTCGCTCCAAGCGGGCTCTGTGATGCCGTTCAAGCGCCGAGATCCGCTCGTGCAGGCCTCGGAATGCGCTGCCATGAGAGGGCAGCACCAATACATCCGCGGGAAGACACCGCAGCCTGGCCAGTGAGTCCAAGTAGTCGGCGAGCGGGTCGCCATCGGGCTGCTCGGGGCGGACGCTGATGTTGCTGGAAATCTCCGGCAGGATTTGGTCGCCCGAGATGAGCCAACCCTCCTCCTCACAATACAGGCAAGCCTGCTCGGGCGAGTGGCCCCGGCCGATGATGACCTTCCCGCGCCGATCACCGATTTGCAGGTCACTGCCATCGGTTAGGTATTCGTCCACACTGGCGACGCCGGCCAGCAAGGGCCGATAGAAGTTGCCGCGGGCGGCCAGCTGTGCGCGGCGCTCCGCCTCGAGACCATGGCCGGCGAAGAACTCATCGATGCGCTTACCCGCCTGCTCATCAAAGCAAGCATACAGCCTGGCGGCCGCGTCCTGTTCGGTCCGAGTGATGCACACCCTAGCCCCGAAACGTTGCTGGAGCCAGTTGGCCAACCCGTAGTGATCGGGGTGAAAGTGGGTGATCACGATGCGGCGCAGTGGCCAACCGGAGAGCACGTTGGTGATGATCGACTCCCAAGCCGCCCGGCTCGGTGGCGACGAAACGCCGGCATCTACCAGTGTCCACGATTGGTGCTCTTTGAGCAGCCACACATTGATGTGGTCGAGGGCGAAGGGTAGCGGCAGCCGTAGCCAATACACGCCCTCGGCGACGGCACGCCAGCCGCCGATGGGCGGCGCTTCGAGCGGATACTCGAGCCGGCACTTCATGGCTCTCGGGTGCCGTCGGAATTACTTGGGTTTATAGTCCGGCGGTGGCTCCGAGCCTTCGCCGAAGAAGAACTTCTCCATCTCTTGCACAAGGAATTGGCGGGCCTTCGGATCCACTGGCGTGAGGCCATATTCGTTGATCAGCATGGTCTGGTGCTTCATCCACATCTGCCAAGCTTCCTTGGAGATGTTATCGAAGATGCGCTTGCCGATCTCGCCAGGATAGGGTTGGCGCTCAAGGCCTTCGGCCTCTTTGCCGAGTTTCATGCAGTATACCGTTCGACTCATGCTCGCATCTCCTGCAGGTCTTGCAACAGTTGTCGCACCGGTGCCGCAAGCCCGCAACGGTTCGACGAATGCTCGTTATACCAGAGGTGCCCCGGCCTATCCATGACACCTGGGTCTTCGGATTGCACTGAGGCATATAACGGATGGATCTCCAGGTGGAAGTGGCTGAATGTGTGCCGCCGCATCGGCCACGCCCGGGCCGGGCCGATCCGTAACCCGAATTGCCGCCGGCACAAGGCAACGTAATCGGCTTCGAGATCACACTCCGGTGGGCACCAAAGTCCGCCCCAGACACCGGCGGGTGGGCGGCGTACCAGCAGCACCCGATCCGCTCGTTGTAGCAGGAGCATCCGGGTCCGACGCACGGGCTTGACCCTCGCCGGACGCGGTTCGGGGAATTGACTCTGGCGATCGAGACGGCGGGCCGCGCAGCCCGCCGCCAGGGGACAGCGCCCGCAGCGCGGCCGCACTCGGATGCACAACGAGGCCCCTAGATCCATTAGGCCCTGATTGTAGGCGGCGTTGCGCTGACGCGGTGTGTGGTGCTCCGCGAGTGCCCACAGCCTGCGCTGGACTTCGGCTCGGGCCGGCCATCCGGGAATGGCGTGATAGCGAGCGAGAACGCGTTTGACGTTGCCATCCAGAATCGGGTGGCGCTGTCCGAGCGCTAGCGAGAGGATGGCACCGGCGGTGGAGCGGCCGATGCCGGGCAGCTCTAGGAGCCGATCGATCGCGCTGGGAAAACGCCCGCCATGATCGATGTCGATGCGCCGAGCCGCCTGATGCAGATGGCGAGCACGCGCGTAATACCCGAGACCGGTCCACAGGTGCAGCACCTCGTCGATCTCCGCGCCAGCAAGCGCCGCCAGCGTGGGAAAACGTGCCATGAACCGCTGGAAATAGGGTATGACGGTGGCCACCTGGGTCTGCTGTAGCATGATCTCCGAGACCCATACCCGATAAGGGGTTGCCGGGTTCTGCCAGGGCAGGTCATGGCGGCCATGCCGCGCATGCCAGGCGATCACCGTGCGGGCGAAGCCATCCACCTCCGGTGCGCTTGTCGGCGAAGTTGCCGTGTTTCCGTCCATCAGCGATTGAACAGCCGCTCCAGCTGCTGATTTAATTTTTGCTCCAGCTTTTCCCTTCCCTTCTCTTCGAGCCCCTGTCGCTTCTGCTCGAAGCGCTCTTTGAACAAACCTGCCAGATCCACACTGAGGCTGGGATCGCTGAGCTTGCCCGTAAAGCGCAGTGGGATCGGCATACCGCGCAACTGCTCCAGATCCTGGCCGCCTTGGCCTTTAAGCGTGCCGACGATCTTGGCCGTTAGGCGATAATCCACGCTCTGCTTGAGCAGGTTGGCCACGCCTTGCCCTTGGATGCGCAGCAACGGGCTTTTGGCGCTGAAATCGGTGTTACGCACGACACCGCCAGCGAGGTTCAAAGTTCCGCCGAGCTCGCTGAAATCGGTTTGTAGAGGGCCTTCACGCGCAGGTGGGGGCTTACCCTGCGCGCGGGCTAACGCCTCTCGGATGGCCTGGGCGATATTGATGCCTTTGACCGCACCATCCCGAAATGTGAAGTGAGCCAGGCCAGTGAGCGCCTGGAGCCAATCCTCAGGTGCCGCACCGCGGGTGGTGGCCCGCAGGTTGAAATCGGTGGTGCCGATCAGCTTCTGGAACGAGGCGACATCGGTCAGCAGTGGTCCGGCCTGAATCCCGCTCAGCTGCTCGTTCAGCTCGATCCGAGGCGTCTCGCCGGTCGCATCGAGTTGCATATCGCCTCGGTATGTGCCGCCATAGAGGGCGGCGGTCAGAGGATGTACCCGCAGTTGACCGTCTTTGGCATATACCGTCAGATCGGCATCGCTAATCGTTGCACCGTTTACCTTGAGTGTACCGATGCGTAGACGGCCGTTGAGATCGAGGTGGCGCAACGTTTCGATCGGCAGCTGAGCGGCACCGGCAGCCGCCGTCTCAGCCGGTGTGGCGGCGGCCTGTTTGGCCTCATGCGGCGGCGGTCGATAGCGATCGACATCGATATGATCGAGGGCCAGATCGAAATCGGCGGCCGGTTCGGTGAGGCTGCGTAATTTCGCTCGGCCAGTCAGTACGGAGTCATCCAAGCGTACGCTGAGCGGCTCGATCGTGAGCCCTCCGCCGCGGTAGCCGAGCTCGGCCTGCGCCGAGGCTTGCTTGAGAACATCGGGATCGCGGGTATCCGGCAGAATCATACCAAACTGCCGTAGCATCTTCCTGGGGTTGAATTCCAGGACCTGGAGCCGGCCTGTTGCCGCGATGGCATCCTTGTTCTGTTGGGCCGAGAGCTGGCCGGTTATCTGCACACCCGCCGCATCCAGGCGCAAGTCGGTAAGGCGGTAGGAGGCTTGCTCCAGATCGGCAGCCGCCTGGGCGCGCAGCCGCAGCTGTTGTTTACCGCCGGGAATACCATCCCCGGCGATATTCAGCGCCAAATCGAGATCACGGGCATCAACGTGCTGCAACTGCGAGTCCGCCATGACAGTCCCGGTGAATTTACCGCCGATATCCAAGCTACCCTTGATTCGGCCCTGCCAATCCGACTCGATGGTGATCGGTGCGCCAAGCCGGATGTCCTCGACGGTGGTGTTGAGTGATGCAATGACCACATATTGACCGGATTGCCGATCGTCCCAGGTCACCCGGCCATCACGAATCCGCAGGCCTGCCAGGCTGGCAGCCTGAAGTAGAGAGGGCAGTGGTTGAGCTTGGGGCTGTGTATCCGGCTCCAAACCAACAGGGGGCTGTTCCGGCGGGCGCTTCGGCTCATGGGACGGGCGGGTGAATGTCTGCCAATTGCTACGCCCCTGCTCGTTACGAATCAGATGAACCCGCGGGCGATCCAGCATGATCGTGTCGAGCACCAGATTGCCCTGCAACAGCGGCAACACCTTCAACGCCAGCTGGGCATGATCCGCCTGGAGGAACGGCGCCGGGCCGAAGTCCGGTGCGTCGGCGAGCTCAATTTTATTGACCTGTAAACCGATCCAAGGGAAAAACGCCAGTTTCAGATCGCCCTCCATGACAAGTTCCCGGCCTGTCTGAGCGGCGACCGCGCGTTCGATCTCGTCCCGGTAATCGTTGGGGTCGACTAGCGCTATCACAGCCACTACGGCGATAATCAGCAGTGTGAGGACACTGGTTATGGCAATCAGTAGCCACTTGACAATACGCCCCATTGGATCTCCCTATATTTTGAATACGATCGCCGCTGTGGTGCGGATCGGGGAGGGATTTCCCTATACTTTAAAAAAGGGAGTTATTATCAACATTGAACTCCCGCAGCTTGTCATTCTACAAGGAGGTCGGCGTCGGCTCTATTGATTAAGCTCCATCTACACTGTAGGGGGAAGATTATGAGCGAGTACAGCGTGGTCGTGGCAGAAGGTGCTCGGTCCCGTTTCTTCACACTGGAACCTGTCGAATTGCCCGAGCTTGAATCCGGGCCTAACCTTATAGAGCATGACTCCCTCGCGAACCCCATTCATAAAGCCCACCAACAGAGCATCTATGCCGATACCCGCGGCGGCAAGAACCGTAAGGCGGGTGGTCAAGCCCACGGCTACGATGAGCATCGACAACGTTTTGACGATGAGATGGAGGCTCGATTCGCCCGTGACATCATCAAGCACCTCGATGGCCTGATGCGCACCAATGGCACGCGACGCCTCATCCTTTGTGCCGAAAAGCGTATGCTCGGCTTCCTCCGTCAGGCGCTCAATGGACGGATTCCCCGCGAGGTGCATGTCATCGAAGTAGCAAAGGATTTTGCCAAGCTCAACGTGCGGGATCTGCACGATCGATTGGCACGCAATGGCTACTTGCCAGCACGCCGTTGACTGCGCATCATAGCGCGGGTTTGCAAGTTGAATGAAGGCCGTGAGTCGCAGGGACGGGCGAGCGGCCGCATTTGCGGCGCCCGGGGCGGATCATCGGCCGCCGCGCCCGAAATGTTTGCATGCGGCCCGATCAAGCGCGACAATTGTTGCAGTGCAAAACGCGTTGCGCCTCATAAGCGCATTCATGGTTGACGAAGGACCGGCAAGCCTAGTGCACAATCTTCCTAATCCAGGCGTAAGCAATTGGAAAAATAGGAGATCGGTCATGCGGGAGCCTCGACGCCAGAGCTGCCGGGTCGAATACCAGGGTGAGCGGATCGTAATCAGTGGGTCATCGACCGAAATACATCGTGAAGCGGCTCGCATTATCAGGCGCTTCGCCAACAGCTCGACACCGTATCGGCTGGTGAGCGACACCAGCAATCAGGTCGTGTTGAAACGCCCCGGGACGTAATACCCCCTCGGGTCGGTCGGCACGCTTGTTGTAGTTGCCGCACTGGGGCGACAATTGAAGTTTAGCTGCACGAACCGTCTATATAAAAGATCTTAACCGGCCGATCACAGCCCGTCCGGCGCACGACCGCTATCGAAGAGAGTCAGCTCCCAGAGGACGCGATTCGCATCGTAGCGAAGAATATAGGTTCCACTGTCATCGGCACGAACCTTGAAATACTGATGATCAGTAGCGAGCCAGCGATCGATGATCTCGTCTACGATCACCCGCCGTTTACCCATACTGAACGCGTAAGGTTCGCGTTCGCCGTTAGCGCCAGCGTCGCATTCCACGGTCAGCACCAAATAATGGCTTCGCTGCGTCTGGCGAGTACCCTGGTCGTTGTACCTGCTCGTCATGGAGTCGCTTTCATCTCCGGTTGGTAGAGCTTGGCGCCGCTACGAACGCTTATTCGAAGCGTCGGGCGCAACGGTTCGACTGCTCGGTCGTCAAAGCAGACTCCGATATCTACAGCCTAGCAAGCCTAGCAAACCTTCCGTATCAACCTGGGGATATAAGATCTGGGTGGTGCGTTGTGCAAGGGGTGTAGCGTATGCTGATTCGATCGGGGCAGGATTAGCTCGCCGGCACGGTAGGAGAAGCGCTCCGGCAAACGCCGCGGAGCGCGCAGTCAGTCGACCTCCCAGCTCGGCTTGATATTGATTTGGCGACCTCGCTCATCGACGGTGTAAAGCTTCACGGGACGGCGCCAGATTCGGTCTATGTATTCCAGGACATGACGTGCCCGGTCCAGATCGAGGCCCCGGCCGTCGTTCTCGTGCTCATGCCGCAGGATCAGGGTGCCATCGGATTTGAGCTCGTCGACTACTACGCGTGGCGCTCCGAAATTGAACTTCGGTTGCAAGATGGCCTCATGGAGTTCGTGGAGATTAGAGTCCGTAACACGAATTTCACCGTTCTTCTTGGCGCTGTAGACGAACAAACCCATCTCGTCGGCAAGCTCTGCCGTAAAATAATTACGAATGAACCCGAAATCATCCTCTTCCCGTCTGATCGCGCGGGCGTCTTCCAGGCCGCCGCTTTCCAGCAGGTGCTCCCACAGCGAATAGCCCAAGTGGTAGGGATTTACTTGCAGCGCCACTTGACGCTCGCCGGCATAGGGGCGTACGACGTCGGAGTGGGTCTTCATGCAATCGACGTAGATCTGCCCGGGCAGGAAATCGGCCTCGCGCAGCAGCCGTGAGTGCCAATAACTCGCCCACCCCTCGTTCATGATTTGGCAGTTGAACACCGGCTGGAAGTAATAGGCTTCCTTGCGCACCGCAAGGAAAATATCCCGCTCCCAATCCTCCATCTCCGGGGCATAGGTGGCAATGAACCACAACAGATCGCGCTCGGGATGCGGCGGAATATGAAATGGTTCGGGGCCGCCACGCGTCTTGCGCTCCGGCTGCGCCTCGCCCGGCAGCTGATGGTAGCGGTCGCGAAATTCCTCCGGCTCGGGCTCCGTACGCTTGTCGGGCGGGCGGTACTTCGACCGATTCAAGGGCTGGTTCGTGTCGATGTGCGGTTCCAGCGCAAGTGCGACGTCCAGCACCTGCTCGACGCGTTTCTCGCCGATCTCCTCGATCACTTCAGCAATACGCCGGGCATGGGCGGCCGCCTGCTCGACGATACGATAACCCACCTGCTCCTGACTGCGGACAAAGGTCAAATTGTTGTGCGAGAAATCGGCATGGCCGAGCACGTGGGCGACAACGAGAATATTCTCCTCGAGGCTATTGGTGTTGACCAAATAGGCCCGATTCGGGTTGCCCGGGAAGACCACCTCGAAGATGCGCGAGTGCCCCATGCGGTGCTGAACCATCTGATAAATCCAACGAACACCGAACGACCAGTGTGGCATTCGCACCGGCAGGCCGTAGACGGCCACCTCCATCATGAAACTGGGCGGCACCAGTTCGAACTCGACAGGGTAGTATTCCAGCCCCAAATCGCGGGCCAGTGTTTCGACTTTCGGGATCAATTCCTCGAGTTTTTCCGCCATTTCATTGAGCCTCGGCCTCGGCCTCGGCGGCCTGGTCGGTGAAAAACGCCTTGATCGCCAGCCAGATGTCCGCCTCACGAGTCAGCGAATAGCTGCCCACCGGCCACCCTTCGGCGCCAAGCCCGCGCCAGATCCCAGCCACTTCCGTATCCAAGCGCCGATGATTTTGGTGAGAGACTTCAACGTAGCCCAAAAAGTTCATGACCGGGGCGAGCCGTAGCAGTGCCTCCGTGGCACGCTGGCGATCCTCACTGAAGTTGTGTCCGTCCGTCGCGTAGAAGAGGTAGCAATTGTACATCGCGGGATCATAGCGCTCATCCAGGATCTGCTGGGCCTTGTGCACAGCCGAGGAGCTCTTGGTGCCGCCCTGCCCGTGGACACGGAAGAAATTCTCCTCCTCGAACTCCCAGGCCTCCACCGTATGAGCGATGAATACGGTCTCTATGGTGGTGAATTGACGACGCACGCCCTGCAAGGCCCAGAAGAAGAAGGTCTTGGCCAAGCGGCGGCAATGCTCGTCCATGCTCGAGGAGACGTCGAGTAGGAAGAAGGCGACGGCGTTGGTCGTTGGGCGCCGACGCCGGGCGAGTTGACGAAAGCGCAGGTCATCGTTGGTAATCGGAATGGCTTGTGGTCCTTGCGCACCCCGGCGCTTGATCACCTCCTTCATGGTGCGTCGGCGGTCCAACCGGGAGCGGGCCCCGCGCCGATCCCAGCCCTCGCGGATGTAGGTGTCCTCCTCGATGCGAGTGCCGAGCCGGGGCTTGAGGTGCGGCAGTTCCAGTTCGTCCCATAGCCAGTCGAGGATGTCATCGATCTGGAATTCCAGCACGAAGGTGATTTGGCCTTCGCCCTCACCACTGCCTTCTTTGCCTTGTCCAGGTCGCGCCGGCTGGGCCGGGCGCAAAACATCGCCGGGCTTGGCTTTGCCCTGCCCCGCCCCGGTGCGCACGTCGGGGTTACGCAGCCGAAAACGATAATGCTCCATAAACCGTACGGGCACTTTGACCGTGCGGTTATCCGGCCGCGACAGCACATCCGATCCGGCCACCAGATCGGGGAGTTGTTCCCGTACTGCCTCGCGGATCTTTTCGTTGTGACGCAGCCAATCCCGCGTTCCTCGCGAGAAGAGATCGTACCAGCGGCCAGCGCCGTCCCTGGACGTGCTCTCGTGCAGGGACATATCACTCTCTCCCCCCAGGTTTTATTCCTGGGACAGCAAGGTGGTTACATAGTTGAGGGCTTCGCGAGCGCTGTGGCGATCGTAGCCATAGTCGTTGATTAACCGCTCTTCCACTGCAGCGATCTTCTCGCGTGCGTCCTCATCGGGTCGGGCTACGGAGGTCACCAAACGCAAAACGTCGCGTCGCTCCTCGAAGAGATATTTCTCCATCGCCTCTTTCAGTCGGGCATGGCTGTCTAGGGTGAATTTCTCGCCTCGCTTGTAGGCGACCATGGCCTTGCGCACCACTTCCTGGCGGAATGTATGCTTGCCGGCATCGGAAATGTTGATCTTTTCTTCTACCGCGCGCAGGAAGCGCTCATCGGGCTGTCGACTCTCGGCCGTGATCGGATCGACTACCTCTCGATTATCCAAGGTGGCCTCCACCTCATCGAGGTACTTCTCGAGCAGGTTTTCGCTCTCCTCCTCGAAGGAGACGAACAATGCCTTGTGCACGTCTTCCTTGACCCAGTGGTTATAAAAATCTTTCCGGGCGGTCACGAGGAAATCCACCCACGCGCGCTTCTGTTTCGGGTCGATGCGAGCATCGTGTTCGATGGCATCTTTGAGCGTGACGAGCAATTCCATGCTCGTAAGGCTGCGCACCTCCGAGCGCGAGATGGCGTTGGACAACGCATTGACCACGAAGCGCGGGCTGACCCCCGATAGACCTTCGTCCTCGAATTCATGCCGAATCCGATCGACCTCGGTCGACGAATAGCCCTCGACGTCCTCGCCGGCATAGAGTCGAACCTTCTTGGAGAGATCCAGATCCTCACGCTCCGAAGGCTTGAGCCGCGATAGCACGGCGAATACGGCGGCTACCTCAAGGGTATGCGGGTCGAGGTGGATCTCGCGGAAGGTGGGGGCCTGGGCGATGAGTTTGCGGTAAATGCGGGCCTCATCCCGATAGTGCAGAGTATAGGGCACTTGCACGATGACCATCCGATCGAGCAGCGCTTCGTTTTCCTTTTCTTGGAGGAACTTGCGGAACTCGGCCAAGTTGGTGTGCGCCAGTATCGTCTCGTCCACATGGATCAAGGGAAAACGTGAAACTTTAACGTTTTTCTCCTGGGTCAACGTCAGCAGCAGGTAGAGAAACTCACGTTTGACCTTCAGGATCTCGATCATCTCCAGCAGGCCGCGGCTTGCCGCATACACTGCGCCGGACCAGGACCAGGCACGGGGATCCCCCTCGTCGCCATACTCCGAGACCTTGGACAAATCCACCGAGCCGATCAGATCGGCGATGTCCGCAGTCGTGGGATCATGTGGGGCATAGGTGCCTACGCCCACTCGATTGGATTCCGAGAGAAAGACCCGTTCTACCGGATAGTGCATAAAGTTGCCCTCGAATTCATGCTCGAGGATGGCGCGGCAGAATGGTGAGAGCTCGCCGTGGATGTCCACGTCATAGGTCTCGCGAAACTCGGAGCGCAGAGTGTAGGGCACCAGGTTTAGGGGGTTTTCGTGCAGTGGCGATCCCTTCAGCGCATACAGCGCACCTTCCTCCGTGTGGCTGTATTCCTCGAGTCCCCGCTTGAGCAGGATCACGAGACTGGATTTGCCACCTGAAGGGGGACCGAGCAGCAGCAAGAGCCGTCGTCCGACCTCGGAGCCAGCGCTCGCCGCTTTAAAATAATCCGTGATGCGGCGTAACGCGTTTTCCATGCCAAAGAGCTCGTGGCTGAACAGCCGCACCTCTTTATTCTCGGACTCTTCGGTTTCCTTAGTTTCCTTGGTTTCTTTGCGCTGCATCCAGCGCAGCATGTCCCAGATATACTGGTGACTCGTGCGCGTCACCAGCGCCGGCTGACGGGCTACGATCTGGTCGAGGAACTCACTGAACGTGCCCTGCCAATGCTTGGCGCGGTGCTCACGGGTGAATGCATTCAACGACTGGATAAACCGCTGATGCTGGTTGTCTCTGCCGCTGTTTTGGGTTGCCATACAACCACCTCCTGGCTCTACAACCGACTACCCCCTGCAGTCGGCCCCTGGCCCTCGATTGGCCGGGCCCAGCCCCTTCGGTAATTAGAACTTGTCGAGGCGGTATTTGTTTCCGCTAATTGTCCACCCCCTTCATAGTTATCTTGTAGCATACCGCCCCCGCCCCTTGGCTAGCGGTTTTTGTTACGAGCCGACGACCTCCTGTTATCCATAAGCGTACGCTAACATATCTTGTCGGGGGCGGTGGGCGCAGTCTGGCTGATTGCCTCTCAACGGTTTGCTTCGAGACGCCGGCAAACGGCTATCCGCCGTCTCGCTGCCGCCTCGCCGTAGCATCGAATCCACCGCCAAGCTGCGGATCGGGAGCAGGTTTGAAGTACCCGCCGCCCGCATCAATAGATTGGGCATCGGGCATGAAAGAAAGCGGCTCGACAAAGGCTTCTAACCGCCACTTCATTCAGGGTGGCGTCGCCTCGCGCGCAAGCCTCCTTAACGAGGCGTTCAGGTCTAGCGGACGTTCACGACCGCTCGATGGCTGGAGCGGGCGATGGGAATCGAACCCACGTCATCAGCTTGGGAAGCTGAGGTTCTACCATTGAACTACGCCCGCCTAATCTGGAGCAACCGCATCCGGCCCGTCACCCAGAGTCTTATTAGTAACTGAACTTACTGTGGCTCGCAAGTGCCAGTGCCAGCCGTCCATCGGCATTAAGGCGTGATCCGCCGAATCGCAACGGGTAAGCGCGGCCTCGGGCACCGGTGCTGGCTTTTCCTGCCGGGAAGCCGGCGCAAGTGGTGTCCGCTCGAAAGGGGTGGCGTGGCTGGGCGCATCGCGGTGGGTAGAGAGAGGCGACGAACGATGCTCTCGCGCGTTAGAATTTTGGGTACAGCTAATAACTGGAGCAAGCAGGCTGAGATGATACCCATCACCGTCAACGGCGAGGTGCGCGAAGTTCGTGCCGGGCTGACCGCCGCCGAGCTCATCGCCGAGCTCGAGCTCACCAACCGGCGGTTTGCCGTCGAGATCAATGAAGCCGTTTTACCGCGCAGCCGCTTGACCGAGTACCGAATCCGCAGCGGTGATCGGATCGAAATCGTGCACGCCATCGGCGGCGGTTAATACCATGCTGACGGGTTGCGGCAGCGGCTGGAGCTGAATCCATTTTGTGATTGTAGAGAGAGCCCAAAGACGTTATGCGGCAAGATAAGCTCATTGTGGCAGGGCGCGAGTTCCGTTCCCGACTGGTGGTCGGTACTGGCAAGTACCCCGATTTGGACCTGACTCAGCGCGCCGTCCGCGCGAGCGGGGCAGAAATCATCACCGTCGCGATCCGGCGCAGCAATATCGGTCAGAACCCGCACGAGCCGAGTCTACTCGATGTCATCTCGCCCGATGAGTTCACGTTACTACCCAATACCGCGGGTTGCTTCAATGCGCAGGATGCCGTGCGTACCTGTCAGCTCGCACGTGAGCTACTGGACGGTCACGACCTGGTCAAACTCGAAGTGCTGGGCGATGCCCGTACGCTCTATCCGGATATCCCGGCGACGCTCATGGCAGCCGAACGACTCGTAGCCGATGGTTTCCGCGTCATGGTCTACACTAACGACGATCCGGTCGCCGCCCGTCGCCTGGAGGAACTTGGCTGCGTGGCGGTCATGCCGCTCGCCGCCCCGATCGGTTCGGGGCTCGGTATCCAGAACCGCTACAATATCCTCACCATCGTTGAGAACGCCGGTATTCCGGTGCTGGTGGACGCCGGCGTGGGAACCGCATCCGATGCGGCGATCGCCATGGAGCTTGGTTGCGACGGCGTACTCATGAACACCGCGATCGCGGGTGCCAAGAATCCCGTGCTGATGGCTTCGGCCATGCGCAAGGCGGTGGAGGCGGGCCGCGAGGCTTTTCTGGCTGGCCGCATCCAGAAGAAGCGTTTTGCCGAGGCCTCCTCGCCACTGGAAGGGCGGTTTTTCTAACCGGTAGGACGTGGCCTCGATGGGACAGACACAGGCGGAACGCACCTCCCAACACCGTAGCGTACGCAGTTTCGTGCGCCGCGAGGGTAGATTGACGCGCGGCCAAGCCCGCAGCTTGGCACGGCTATTCACCAGTTATGGCCTCGAGTGCGGTGACAAGCGGCTTGATCCGCAGGCGCTGTTCGGTGCTCGGATTCCCATGATCCTGGACATCGGCTTTGGCAGCGGCGAGGCGCTGGCGGAACTGGCCGCGCGGCATCCGCAACAGGGTTATCTCGGCATCGAGGTTTATCGTCCGGGCATGGGGCAATTGCTGCGTCGGCTCGAGCTGGAAGCGCTCGACAACGTTCGGTTAGTGTGCGCCGACGCCGTGGAGATCATGCGGCATAACATTGCCGATTCCACATTGGCCGGTATTCAGGTGTTCTTCCCCGACCCATGGCCCAAACAACGTCACCACAAGCGGCGGTTGGTGCAGCCTGATTGGGTGGCGCTCGCCGCTTGCAAATTGATCACCGGTGGCTTCCTGCATCTGGCAACCGATTGGCAAGACTATGCAGAGCACATGCTGGTGGTCGTGGAGCGCTCGGCGCGGTTCATAAATACCGCTGGGCCTGGGCGGTTCGCCCCCGGTCCGGGTGTACGTCCCGCGACACGGTTCGAACGCCGGGGCCGGGACAAGGGACATGGCGTTTGGGATCTTGTCTTCGTTCGCAGGTGATGCGCCGAGCCGCCGGAAGCATGCATTTTCTCTCAATCCTTGATCAGAAGAGGTAACCGCCTTGTAGTCGAAACTCCTTATCGTCTTATCTGCTTCAGGTTCCCCGCGCCTGCTGGCCGGGGATGAAACGGGAAGCCGGTGCCCTATCGCCATGGCATGAGAGCCGCCGCGGAATCAGCGGGCTTGGAGTTGTCGACGGCGGTACGGAAATCCGGCGCTGCCCCCGCAACGGTAAGCGAGTCAAGGCGCTGCTTTACGCCACTGTGCTTAATGCATGGGAAGGCGCAGCGTCGGGCGGGAGGCCCGCTCGCAAGCCCGGAGACCGACCTGGAGTTCTTGCCGGTTCAGTGCTGCGGTGGGCGGTGCGACGGGTGTGACGGCCTTCCGTTTGCCTCCGTGTCACCTCCTCGCCGTGCTCTGAGTAGCCATGATTCCAGTACTCGTGCGGGTGCGCGCGAGAAGGATCCAAGCATGCAGCAGCAGGCGAGCTATTTCGCTACGGCAGCTCTAATAGTGGGGCTGCCGATTGCGGCAAGCGCCGTCGAGATTCCTCCCATACTCGTCACCGCGGAGCGATTGCCGAGATCGGTCGATAAAACGCTTGCCCCGGTAACGGTGATTACCCGCGCGGACATCGAGGCGGCGAACCCCCAGAGCATCGACGATTTGCTGCGCCTGCAGCCGGGCGTCGACGTGGCGCGCAGCGGCGGCCTAGGCGGCAACACCAGCGTTTTTCTGCGCGGCACCAACTCCAATCACGTGCTCGTGCTCATCGATGGGGTGAGAGCGAGCTCGTCGGCGAGCGATCTATTCGCCTGGCGGCAGATTTCGCCGGCACAAATCGAGCGCATCGAAATCGTGCGCGGTCCGCGCGCCACGCTCTACGGCTCGGACGCCGTAGGCGGCGTCATCCAGATCTTCACGCGCCAGCCAGAGGGGGTGACGGCCGGGATGACGGCCGGTTCGCAGGATACTCAACGCGCCGAGGCGGGTTTCGGACTCGGCGCGGCGACTCGTCTGACGCTAAATACCTCATTTGTCCGTAGCGACGGTATTTCCGCCACTAATCCCAGCAATTTCAGCTACGACCCTGATGACGATGGATTCATAAATCGCAGTCTCAACGCCCGCCTCACGACGCCGTTATGGAGGGGTGCCGCATTGCGCTTGTCGGGCTGGTATGCCAACGGTGAAGTGGAGTTCGACCAAGGTGTCCAGAATATCGTCAATGGCAATTTCAGCGCGCGCCTCACCGACAGCCCGTTACGGGGCTGGGATTATGGCTTGACGCTTGGCTTCAATCAGGATGATATCCAGACGAAATCGGCTTTTCCTAGTAGAATCAATACTCAACGCGTAACTCTGGATTGGCAAAACAATCTGCATCTGAGCAAGACGCAGTCGTTGACCTTCGGTCTGGCTTGGCGCCGCAACGCCGGGAAAAACATCGACTCGGCTGCTTCGATGGTCGTCTTCAATGACGCCACCGCCAACACGGGAGTTTACGCGAACTGGTTGGGCGCTTTCGGTAACAGCGATTTCGAAGCGGGCGTTCGTTACAATCATCAAAGCGAATTCGGCGGCTATCTGACCGGCCAGCTCGCGTGGGGCTATCGTCTTGGCGCCGGCTATCGCGTGATCGTCTCCTACGGCACCGCTTTCAAAGCGCCGAACCTCAACGAACTGTTCCATCCCGGATTTGGCGGTTTTTTTGCGGGTAACCCGGATCTTGAACCGGAGCGCTCCCGCTCGGCCGAGCTGGCTTTGCGTTACCAGCAGCCGGGCGGTCGACGGCGTCTGGAGGCTAATCTTTTCTATACCAGAATCGACGATCTCATTGCTTTCGAGGGCGAGATGTCCCAGGCGATCAACATCGACGAGGCGAAGATCCCGGGGCTTGAGCTAGAGTATACCGATAGTATCGGCCGCTGGAGCCTGCACTCGAGCCTCACGCTGCAGCGACCGCGCAACATCAGTACAGACGCGCGGTTGCTGCGCCGGCCCGGGGCCAAGTTCTCCCTGGTGTTGGCACGCGCGCTGGGCAACAACGGGCTGATTCGCGGTGAGCTATTGAGGATCGGCCAACGGGCCGATGTCGGTGACGAAACACTCGGCGGTTATACATTGTTCAACCTCAGCAGCCAGGTCCGACTCGCCTCGGCATGGTCCGTGGAGGGGCGAATTGAAAATGTCACGGACAAGCAATATGAGAGCGCGTTCGGCTTCAACGCCCTCGGCCGAGCATTTTACCTGAGCCTTCGCTACGCGGCGGATGGCTGAGTGGCGAGGGCGCTGGCGGCCCGATGGGGTTGAACCCGGATCGATCACCTTCTATATGAGGCTCAAAGCTTTAAAAAAATGATGAGAGAGGGATTGACCGGCCGCCTTGCGGATTCTGGGAGATCGAGTGATGGGAACAAGTGGGCCGCCCGTGGTGGGCGAGTGGTATATGTTACCTAGAGGCGAGAGCTTCGAGGTAGTGGCCTACGATCATGAGGAGGAAACGGTCGAAATCCAGTACTTCGACGGCGCGGTGGAGGAACTTGAGCTCGAAACCTGGCTTGAGCTCGACGCCGAGCCCATCGAGCCGCCTGAGGACTGGTCTGGCTCGGTCGATATCATGCGTGAAGACTATGGGATGGAGGATCGGGCCAATCCATACCGGCCCAAAAATCCCCTCGATGAGCTGGATATCAACGACAAGGACTGAAGCGGTGCCAAACGGGCCGTTTCTGCCGTGCTGCTATGCACCTTGATCCAGGCCATGATTGGAGTGTTACGCCGCAGGAGGCTATTGCCCTGCAGCGTACACTGGCGGAGCGGGTTCTTTTGCAGCCTGGTCCAAAGCATGTTCGTCGTGTGGCGGGCGTGGATACCGGTTTCGCCGATCATGGCCGGACGGCGCGGGCCGCGGTGGTGATGCTGAGCTTTCCTGAGCTTGCGCCGTTAGAGACCCGAATCGCCTTGGAACCGACCCCGTTTCCGTATATTCCAGGTTTGTTGTCCTTTCGTGAGCTGCCCGTGGTGTTGCATGCCCTGGAGAAACTATCGATGCTGCCTGATTTGGTCTTGTGCGACGGCCAGGGTATTGCCCATCCCCGCCGACTGGGTATCGCCGCCCATCTCGGAGTCGTAACCGGGTTGCCGACGATCGGCGTTGGCAAATCCCGTCTGATCGGCGACTATCGGGAACCCGGCATGGAGAAAGGCTGCGTAGCGCCACTTATGTATGCAAACCAGCGCATCGGTACGGTCGTGCGCACACGCCGCGCCGTCCGCCCGCTGTTCATCTCGCCGGGCCACCGCACCGACCATGGCAGCGCGGTTGCGTGGACGCTTGCCTGCACGGGGCGTTACCGTTTGCCCGAACCGATTCGTATGGCGGATCGAGTGGCTTCAGCTCGGCGAGGCTCAGAAAAGAATGCCGTGCCTTGACAGGTAGACGCTGCCGACCACCCCGGCAACGATCAGCACCAGACCGACGCCTACGCTAATATGTAAGGAGCGCTGCACACGGGCGAGGCTCGCCTGTACCAACTCGCGAATGCGGTCATCCGCCTCCATGCGATATTCGGTTAGGGATATGGCAATCTGTTCGCTCGTTGCATCGCCTGCCGCTCGCGTGGCCGCCGCTCGCGCCAAGCGCCGGGCGTCTTCCAGAATCCGGTCTCGTATGCGTGACAACGCCTCTTCGACTATCTCATCGCGTAGGTGGGGCAGTGCGGTTTCAAGAACGATCTCGGTAAACTGCTGGCGGAAAACATCGGCGGCCAACAGTTCGGCCATATGGCCTCGAAGCTCTCGGCGCAGCTCGGCCTTGATCTTCTCCGAAGCTTTCTCCGGCCCGGACTCCTTGCCGAAGCGCTCGATAGCCTGCTGGGCGCTTTCCTCGGCGATACACCGTGCCGTCTTATCGACCAGGGCCTCGATGGAGCCCCGATCGGCTGCGGAGGCTTGGCGGATCGCTCCTTCGAGCTCCCCGCGGAGGGTGTTGATGTGTTGCTGCACGAGCTGCCGGGTCGCCTCGATGGCCTTTGCTTCAGCGGCCTCGCAAGCCGCGGTCCGAATATCCTGCCAAGCGATCTCCCGCTTCGGCTCGGCCCGCTCAGCGGGCGCCGATGCGAACTTCGTGACGGCCGGCACGGATTGTCTCGGCACCGCGTTCGTAGAAGGTTCGGGTGTTGTACCCGCTGTTGTCGGGCTTGGCTCGTTGGAGCGTCGCCCCAGGGCTTCCAATATCTCTTCCAGGCTGTCCTCACCGCTGGGCTTGGTGAGGAACCCCGCGATTCCGAGCGCCTCGGCGCGCTCACGGTCCTCCTCGTTTTCCTGGGCGGTATACATGACAATCGGGATATCCGTCTCGCCAGGCAGCAAGCGAATCCGCCGGGTCGCTTCGAAGCCATCCATATCCGGCATCATGTAGTCCATGAAGACCACGTCCGGCCGTGCCGTGCGCAGATAATCGAGGGCCTCGGTACCAGTAGCCACCATGTCCACATCGACATTGCGTCGCCGCAAAAGCTTGCTGAGCGCGATGCGGGCAAGACGCGAGTCATCAACCACGAGGGCTTTTTTGACCTGAATCATCTAAGGTGGCTCCATAAATTTTGTTGCACAGCAACCGGGTTAACTGCATAGCACGTTATAGGTGATCGAGCGTGCGGGACTAGATCCGTGGGACGCATGCGAGACGTACGCCGAGAAAAAAACCGCCGGACGGATACAAACGGGGCTTAATGCCTCGTTCATTGCGGGTTGTTGCACGCCGCTGATCGACTGTAGCGAGCGAGGAGCGTGCGTCCGTCCGGCGGCTTGGCACATAAAACCGGTCTATAGGCATCCTTATAGGCTACTCCCCGATTGCCTGACCGGGCTCGCACCTGGCCAACCATTCCCGAGCCTCGGCGCTACCCCCAAGCGCTGCTTGATAGAACCAGCGAATCGCGACCTCTTCGTTCCTTGGTACACCGCGTCCCTCCGCGTACATTACCCCCAGATTATGCTGGGCGGAGACCTGGTTCTGCCGGGCGGCGGCCTCAAACCAATGGACAGCCATCGTTTCGTTCAATGGCACCCCTTGTCCGGTTGCGTACAAGAAGCCAAGCGCATGCTGGGCCTCGGCAAGCCCCCGGAGCGCTGCGCGCCGGTAGAAGTAGGCCGCGAAGACCAAATCCACCGGACAGCCGTCCCCCGTCTCCAAGCGGCGTCCCCGCAGGTAATCGTTCCGGGCCTTGGTAGCTTGCGAGACCATTGTTACCCCCTCTAGATCACTATTCCGGCCTGCGCCGCTTTTTAATAGGCATAAAATACGCCATCTGATGAACGGGCCGGCGGTCTGATTTGTCATGCTGCCGCCCTATACACTCTCTTATATTTAATTATCAATCACTTAACTATGACAGATTGTTGTCCACAGCACACCAACGCCAATTCCTGGCACCATCTGCCGCTCGGATAATGTCGGATCTCAGTGACGTGCAACGTCAAATAGTGACGGCCAAAAGGCCACTTTATCGGCCCGCTTGCCCCTGACTGATGAATAACAGACGATGCGGTTAGGTTCTCTAGCCAAATCGGAACTGACTCGATGGCATCGGTAACCCCTGGGGCTCGTAGTTGGCGAACGGCGCTGGGCATCTATCTGCGTCGGTCCGTGGTCACGATGATCTTCCTGGGTTTCTCTGCGGGACTGCCCTTTATGTTGATCTTCGCCACGTTGACGGTTTGGCTCCGCGAAGCCGGTGTGGATCATACCGAGATCGGCTTTTTTAGCTGGCTCGGTGTGACGTACTCCGTCAAAGTTCTGTGGGCGCCGGTGATCGACCATCTGCCGGTGCCCGGGTTGACTCGATTGCTAGGTAAACGGCGCAGTTGGATGCTTGCAGGGCAGATCGGTATCGCCGCCGGTTTACTGGGCATCAGCTGCGTTGATCCGACTGCAGATCTCCGTATCTTAGCGGGGTTCGGGCTCATTGTGGCCTTCTGTTCCGCTACCCAGGACATCGCCGTAGACGCCTTTCGCATCGAGGCCGAGGAAGAAATCTATCAAGGGGCGATGGCGGCCACTTATCAGATCGGCTATCGGATCGCCAACCTGGTTTCCTATACCGGCGTGCTCTACTTGGCATCGATTGGCTCTTGGCATATGGCCTATCAGGTCATGGCTGGCCTGATGCTGCTGGGCATGACGGCGGCGCTGTTGAGCCGGGAGCCCGCGCACCCGCCCCGCGCGGTTATTGGCCTGACCGAACGGCCCGTCGACGCCGTAGTGACACACCTAGGAGGTCTCCGCTACAGACTGCATGTTCTTGCCGCTTGGTTCGGCGGTGCCGTAATCGGTCCGCTGGTGGACTTCTTCGCCCGCAACGGCTGGCGCGCACTGGCCATTTTGGCGTTCGTCGGCTGTTTTCGTATCAGCGATATCGCGATGGCCAGTATGGCCAACCCGCTTTATATCGATTTGGGTTTCAGCAAGCCGCAGATCGCCAACATCAGTGGTGCCTACGGTTTGTGCATGACCCTCCTCGGTGCCATGGCAGGCGGCACGGCCGTCGTTCGCTACGGGCTGATGCGCCCGCTGCTGCTGGCGGCCATCTTGGCTTCATCAACCAATGTGCTCTTTGCTTACCTGGCGGTTCAAGGAAAGAGTACCGGGCTGCTGACGCTGACCATCAGCGCGGATAATCTGAGTGGCGGTTTTGCCGGTGCCGTTTTCATCGCCTACCTCTCCAGTCTGACCAATACCATGTACACGGCAACCCAATATGCGCTATTCAGCTCGCTGATGACGCTGCCCGGCAAACTCGTCAGCGGCTTTTCAGGTATGGTTGTGGAGGCGCACGGCTACGCGGCTTTCTTCCTCTATACGACGCTGCTGGGGGGGCCAGCCATTGTCCTGGTCGCGTATTTGCTGCGTCGATCCGAGGTCGCCGGCCGGGCATTGCCCGCTTCGCGGCCAGATAGCGCCTCGCTCAGTCGACCCACGAACCGGGAGGCGATCTAGGCGAGGGAGGAGGGAGCAAAAATTTTGAACGGTGGAACCGACCATGCCGGGAAAAATCGATCAACGAGATGTATACGGCGAGCGTAACATAGGCTCCGCCTATCAATTTAATAAAAATAGTCAATTTTACTGATTGCAATTGCCCCCTTACACTTATTGAAGTTACAGAGGCAGCTCAACCGGAGGTCACAGCCATGAGCGTATTGGTAGGAAAGGAAGCGCCCGATTTCACTGCCGCGGCTGTCATGCCGGACGGCCACATCAACGAAGCTTTTTGCCTGTCCGAGCTGCGCGGCAAGTATGTGGTTTTGTTCTTCTGGCCGTTGGACTTTACCTTCGTCTGCCCCTCCGAGATCATTGCGCATGACAATCGGATGGCGCAGTTCGAAGAGCGCGGCGTGGCCGTAGTCGGCGTCTCCATCGACTCGGAATACACGCACTTCGCTTGGCGCAATACACCGGTGGATAAAGGCGGCATCGGTGCGGTGCGCTTCCCGCTGATTGCCGATAAGCGCCACGAGATCGTTCGAGCCTACGGCATCGAACATCCGCAAGAGGGCGTTGCGCTACGTGCTTCGTTCCTCGTCGACCAGCAGGGCATCGTGCAGCACCAAGTCGTCAACAATTTACCGTTGGGCCGTTCGGTGGATGAGATGCTCCGCATAGTCGATGCCCTCCAGTTCACCGAGGAGCACGGCGAGGTCTGCCCGGCTGGATGGCAGAAGGGGCGCCCAGGGATGAAACCGAACGCCGGCGGCGTAGCCAGCTATTTGGCCGAGCATGCCAAGCAGCTTTAAGAGCGCCGATGCGGTTGCAAGTCGGGCCGGCTGCGGCGCGGGGCCGCAGCCGGTAAGAGTGTCTTTTTCGATCTGAGAGCCGCTACCGGGAGCGTTTTGCATGAGTGAGGTCAAACACGCCAAGCTTTTGATACTCGGTTCCGGTCCGGCCGGTTACACCGCAGCGGTGTATGCGGCCCGGGCCAACCTGAATCCCGTGCTGGTGACCGGCCTGGAGATGGGTGGTCAGCTGACCACTACCACGGACGTGGACAACTGGCCGGGCGATGTCGAAGGCCTGCAAGGGCCGGCGTTGATGGAGCGTATGAAGGCTCATGCCGAGCGCTTCGACACCGAGATCATCTTCGACCACATCAACGAGGCCGATCTCAAGAGCCGCCCGTTCCGGCTCAAGGGCGACAGCGGCGAGTATACCTGCGAGGCACTGATCATCGCCACCGGCGCCAGCGCCAAATACCTCGGTCTCGAGTCCGAGGAACGATTCATGGGCAAAGGCGTGTCGGCCTGCGCCACCTGCGACGGGTTCTTCTACCGGAACCAGGACGTTGCGGTAATCGGTGGCGGCAACACGGCGCTCGAAGAGGCACTGTACCTCTCGAACATCGCGCGCCACGTTACCCTGGTGCACCGCCGGGGCCGCTTCCGCGGCGAGAAGATCCTACAGGATCAGGTGTTCCGCAAAGCCGAGGAGGGCAAAATCACTATCCGCTGGGACAGCACGCTCGATGAGGTGCTGGGTGATGCCACTGGAGTGACCGGCATGCGCATCAAGAGCACCAAGAGCGGGGAGACCGAGGACATCGAGCTCACCGGCGTGTTCATCGCCATCGGCCACACGCCGAATACCGGTATCTTCCAAGGCCAGCTCGCCATGGCGGGCGGCTACATCAAAGTCAAAAGCGGGCTGGAGGGCGACGCCACCGCCACCAGCGTGCCGGGCGTGTTCGCCGCCGGTGATGTCATGGATCATGTCTACCGCCAGGCGGTGACCTCCGCCGGCAGCGGTTGCATGGCGGCGCTGGACGCCGAGAAGTATCTGGACGGCTTGGCGCTGGGGGGCGGCGACGCCGACAAAGCCGCCAAGGACGCCGGCGCCACGGCATCCGCCTCGGCCTGAGGCGACGGAATTTTCCCCATCCTCGATGAATGCCGGCCTTCCCCAGGCCGGCTTGCTTTTTCAGGCAAACCGGCCAAGCGTTCAAACCGAGCCCGCAAGAATCGGATAGTCCTACCAAGCCATC
>JAGFJL010000146.1 GCA_024102725.1 Nitrococcus mobilis | reverse complement strand
AGCCAGGAAGCCGAGGAGAAGCGGCAAGAGGAGTTGCGGCTGGAGGGCCTTTAGGCCCTTTCATCGGAGCACAGGCCCCCTATGGGGGCCTTCACCAAACCACCCGCTCTGCGGGTGGTACCTGATTGATGGGCAGCGCGAGAAGATGGCGGTAGAGGCGTGCGCCGAGCTCGACGTCGACGCGGTTGGTCGTATGGGAGAAGAGGTAGGTGCGCAGACCGCCCAAGAGCATATCGAATACGGCGATGACCAGGAAGCCGACGGCCAGGACGTCCAGGGTCGTAAGGCCCTTGTGCACGAGCACCTTATCGACGATGACTTGGAAGAACAGCGGCGTGACCAGCGCGAACAGCTGAATGAAGAACGAGGCGAGCAGAACCTCTGCGAAGATCCGCCGATAGCGGGCGAACGCCGGAATGAACCAGGCAATGTCGAATTTGCGCCGCAGCTCTTCGGCAAGCGTTCGACGCGTTATAAGGATGGGCCGACCGCTCCAGTCCTGTGCGAATTCATCGGCGGGTAGGGCGCGTGGGCGGCCCTCGCGCGGGTCGTGCAGCAGCACCTGGCCATCACCGAGCCGGGCCAGAACGACGAAACTGCCGTTGTGGCGCTCGGCGAGCGCCGGCAAAGGCGTTTTCTCGAGCCGCTGCATCCGGCAGTGGAGCTGTCTCGCCCGCAGCCCCAGCGAGCGAGCGGCCCTTATCAGGGTGAGCGCATCGAACGCTTTTCCCGACGGGGCGAACTCGTGGCGCAGCTTCTGCTCATCGGCCGGTAACTGGTGGTAACGAGTGATCAGGCAAAGACAGGCGAGGCCTGTATCGGCATTTCCTGCCGCTTTCGAGAGGCGTACTTCCCCCATGGCGACGTCCCTGTTCTCTTAACTTGATATACCGCACGGAACATCCTGTTCCGTGAACATCCTTGCGGGTATCGTTCCCCGCAGCCCTATGCTTTTCTATCGTGACGAAGAATAAAATGCAACCTGGTTCACAAAAAATTTTCGGCTTGTCTTGCGGCGTCACTGAGTGGAGAGCGCGGAAGGCGTTGAACTTGAACTTACCCAACTCGGGCAGTTCCGACTATAATGAGAGGTTACCTTCAAACCGACATCCCGCCATGCTTTTCAAGGTAACGAGCGTATGCGATTTGCTCAGGAAGCACTCACCTTCGATGACATCCTGTTGATCCCGGCTTATTCGGAAGTCTTGCCGCGGGAGGTTGATCTGCACAGTCGCCTCACCCGCGAGATCGAGCTCAATCTCCCGCTGGCCTCGGCCGCCATGGATACCGTTACCGAAGCGCGTTTGGCCATTGCGCTGGCCGAGCAGGGCGGCATCGGCATCATCCACAAGAACATGACCATCGAACAGCAGGCCCTGGAGGTGCTGCGGGTCAAGAAATTCGAAAGCGGGGTGATCAAGGAGCCGATCACCGTGGGACCGCAGACCAGCATCCGCGAAGTGCTGGCGCTCATGGGCGTGCATTGCATCTCCGGGGTGCCGGTGGTGGAAGGTGAGAAGTTGGTCGGCATCGTGACCAGCCGCGATCTGCGCTTCGAGAGTCGGCACGAGGCACCGGTGACGGCGGCCATGACGCCCAAGGACCGTTTGGTCACTGTGCAGGAGGGGGCGGAGCGCGACGAAATCCAGCAGCTGCTGCATCAATACCGCATCGAGAAGTTGCTGGTGGTCAACGAGAATTTTCAGCTGCGCGGGATGATTACCGTGAAGGACATCCAAAAGGCGCAGGACTACCCCAACGCCTGCAAGGACGAGCACGGGCGGCTACGGGTCGGCGCGGCTGTGAGCACGGGGCAGGGCACCGCGGAGCGGGTCGACGCGCTGGTGAAGGCCGGGGTCGATGTGCTCGCGGTGGACACAGCGCACGGCCACAGCCGTGGAGTCATCGAGCGAGTCCGGTGGATCAAGGCGCAATACCCGCACGTTCAGGTCATCGCCGGTAATATCGCCACGGCGGAAGCGGCCCGCGCGCTCGACGAAGCCGGTGCGGATGCGGTCAAAGTGGGTATCGGCCCCGGATCGATTTGCACCACGCGGGTTATTTCCGGGGTCGGGGTGCCGCAGATCTCGGCGATCGTCAATGTCGCCGAGGAGTTGAAGAGCTCCGGACTGCCGATCATTGCCGACGGCGGTATCCGTTTCTCCGGTGATCTCGCCAAAGCCATCGCGGTCGGCGCACATGCTGTCATGCTGGGCGGGATGTTCGCCGGCACCGAAGAGGCGCCGGGGGAGGTGGAGCTTTATCAGGGACGCTCCTATAAATCTTACCGCGGCATGGGTTCCATCGGCGCTATGGCGCAAACTTCGGGCTCCTCGGATCGCTACTTCCAGGAAAGTGCCGGCGGCGTCGACAAGCTGGTGCCGGAGGGCATCGAGGGCCGCGTTCCCTACAAGGGCAGTTTGGCGGTTATTGTCGAGCAGCTCATGGGGGGGCTGCGGGCCAGCATGGGTTACTGCGGTTGCGGTAATATCGAGGCGTTCCGGACGCAGACCCGATTTACTCGGATTACGCAGGCGAGTGTACGCGAGAGCCATGTCCACGATGTGAACATCGTCAAGGAAGCTCCCAATTACCGGATCGATTAACCGGCGCGGAGGTTGTAATCGGCATGGCTTTCGATCTACAGAGCCAACGAATTCTGATTCTGGATTTCGGCTCCCAGTATACGCAGCTCATCGCCCGGCGGATCCGCCAGGCCAACGTCTATTGCGAGATCCACCCCTGCGACTGGCCAGCGGCCGAGATCGAGGCGTTTGCCCCCATGGGGATCGTTCTCAGCGGCGGGCCAGATTCGGTCCACGTCGACAACGCGCCGCGCATACCCGAAATCGTCTTCCAGCTGGGCGTGCCTGTGCTCGGCATTTGCTACGGTATGCAAGTGATGGCCCGGCAACTCGGCGGCCGGGTCGAGCCCAGCGCCTACAAGGAGTTCGGTTATGCCCAGGCGCGCGCGCGTGGCCATTCCCGGCTGTTGCGTAATATCGAGGATCACACCAGCCCGGAAGGCTATGGTTTGCTCGATGTCTGGATGAGCCATGGCGATCGGGTTGCTGAGTTGCCCGAGGGCTTTAAGGTGATCGCGAGCACTTTGGGTGCTCCCATTGCCGGCATCGGCGATGATGAACGGTGTTTCTATGGTCTGCAGTTCCATCCAGAAGTGACGCACACAACTCAGGGCCAACGCATTATCGAGCGGTTCGTCGGTGAGATCTGCGGCTGTGCGGGACAGTGGACCGCCGGTAACATCATCGAGCACAGTATCAGCTGTATTCGCGAGCAGGTGGGCCAGGATCAAGTGCTGCTTGGTTTATCCGGCGGCGTGGATTCCTCGGTGGTGGCCGCGTTGCTGCATCAGGCGATCGGCGATCAGCTTACCTGTGTCTTCGTGGATAATGGCTTGCTGCGCCTCGATGAGGGTGCGCAGGTCATGGCGACGTTCGCCCGCCATATGGGCGTGCGGGTGCTTCATGTCAACGCCGAGGAGCGCTTCCTCACGCGTCTGGCCGGGGTGGTCGATCCGGAGCGTAAGCGCAAGCTTATCGGGCGTACCTTTATCGATGTTTTCGATGAGCAAGCCGGTAAGCTGGATGGCATCAAATGGCTCGCTCAGGGCACCATCTATCCCGATGTGATCGAATCGGCCGGCGCCAAGACCGGCAAGGCCCAGCTTATCAAGTCCCATCACAACGTCGGGGGCCTTCCCGAGCGGATGAATTTGCGGTTGTTGGAACCGCTGCGGTCGCTTTTCAAGGATGAGGTTCGGCGTATTGGATTGGAGCTTGGTTTGCCCACGGATTTGGTCTACCGCCATCCTTTCCCCGGTCCGGGGCTGGGGGTACGCATTCTCGGCGAGGTGTGTAAGGAATATGCGGATGCGCTGCGCCGGGCCGATGCCATTTTCATCGAAGAGCTGCGCCGCTGCGAGCTCTATGATCGGGTCAGTCAGGCGTTCGCGGTCTTTTTGCCGGTCAAGACGGTGGGTGTTACGGGCGACGGGCGACGCTACGAGTACGTGATCGCGCTGCGGGCGGTGGAGACCACCGATTTCATGACGGCACAGTGGTCCCACCTTCCTTATGAACTTTTGGAAGAGGTCTCGCGGCGGATCATCAACGAGACCGAAGGGATCTCTCGGGTCGTCTACGACATATCCGGCAAGCCGCCCGCAACGATCGAGTGGGAGTGAAATTAGGTCCTTCTGGGCTATCGCCAGCTATCGAGAATCTGACGTATAAGAACGTGTATGAAAAGTCCTGAGATGTTCGCTAAAAGGGACTAATGGCTAAGCGAATCTACCCCAGCGATCTTACCGACGAGCAATGGCAATTGATCGAGCCGTATATCCCGCCGCCCAAACCCGGCGGTCGACCGCGCGAGATCGACATGCGCCACATTATCAACGGACTGCTGTATTTTAGCCGTACCGGCTGTCAATGGCGGATGCTGGAGTGGAAATACTGATTGCTTTCGAGCAAACGGGCTTAATCGAGGGTATGGTTTTTAGCAATATGGATTTGGTAGCCGAGCCGGAAGTGGTTGCTCAGTCGCAGACGGTTGCGGGCGATGAGGACAAGGCCTTTATGGCGCGCGCGCTGGAGTTGGCTCGGCGGGCGCAAGCGCACGGTGAGGTTCCGGTCGGTGCCGTGGTCGTGCAGCGAAACCGGATCGTGGGGGAGGGTTGCAATCGGCCGATCGCGGCCCGCGACCCTGCGGCTCATGCCGAGATCGAGGCGCTCAGGGCGGCCGGGCAGGCCGTGGGCGCCTATCGGCTGCCAGCCACGACCCTGTATGTGACCCTGGAGCCGTGTGCGATGTGCGTGGGTGCGCTGATCCATGCTCGGGTGGCCCGCCTGGTATTTGGTGCGCGTGACCCGAAGACCGGCGCGTGTGGTGGGGCACTGCACCTGATCGATCATCCTAGTCACAATCACCGGATCGCTGTGTGCGCCGAGATTCTGGCAGAACCTTGCAGCGAAATACTGCGTGCTTTTTTTCGCAACCGTCGCGCGGATGGCGGGAAGCCCTCGGCACGCCCCTAGGGAGATGATATGGACTCCCCTTTTGCAAGATGATGATTTGCGCCAACAGCGAGGTTCGGCTGCAGCACCTACCGCAAGGGCGCGCTGCAGGCGCTAGAGCGAAACAAGGCTACGCTGGGTCGCGTGGAAAGCGTGCTGGCCGATGGTGCCTACGTGGGGCGCCCCTTTGCCGAGGCGCTCGATGCGCTCCTGGGGTCACAGTGCAGATCGCTGAGCGCGGCGAACTGCACACACCTGCAAGGTGATGCTCCAGCGCTGGGTGGTGGAGCGCTCTTTCGCCTGGCTGGAGAAGTGCCGCTGGTTGTGGAAGAACCGCGAGCGAAAGCTCAACACCAGCTTGCAGTTCGCCCACCTCGCCTTCCTCGTCCTGCTGCTCAGAAGAGCGTAAACAGGTTCTGAGATCCTTATCAATGCAGCTGCTGACCTCCTCGTGGAGGTAGCGCTCGGAGCGGCTGTAGTCGGCTGCCATCACGCATTTGAGCTCGGTGCAGCCTTTCAGCCTGGGCGGTACTCGCCCTGACGAAGTTACTCAGCAATAAACCCAGCAACTTGGCTCGGCATTCCTGGACCATTTCGGTGCATGACTGCACAGGCCAGGTGCGAGACGAGCCGTAATTAAATGCGTCGAGGCGTGCAAGATTCGGTCTCAGATCTGGCCGCGAGCGTATAGGCTGGTCTGGCAGAGATTGGCATGCTATTTGATAGCATTGCCTCCGTGGATCCATTCAGCCCAGGCGCATTGCAATCACTATGCACCCTTTCGCCCAAAGGCAGCGGCATCAAACAACAGCAACCCGGCTACGCCCTTATCCCAGCTGCCATTTACGGGGTGACTTCCCAACCGCATCGCGCACCGGGCCCTGGACAAGGACTGCTGCTCGCCGGCCGAGGTTGGTGGCGACGATGCCTGGGGGTCATCACGCCGTAAAAATGGCGTGCCGTAATAAAGCTGGGATTAGATAAGCACGGAGGGGCAATGCCTAAGCGCCACATAAAGACAATCGAGAATCAGACCGAACGGCCAGTGCATGTTTATGTGGATCGGTTCGGGGGCTGCGAGTTTATAGACCCATTCGATAGCTTAATAATCCAGCAGAAAATCGGTGTGCTCGGCTATGAGAGCATAATGATTGAGAAAGAGCGAGTGCGGGAGCTCCGCGACGCCATTGATGCCGCCCTTAAACTGATGGAACAGCAGTCGGGCTCTGAGGCAGCAGGGGTGTGATAAGCCGGTCGCACTGTGGGTGGCTCAAACCGCGAGGCCAGCGATCCGAAACGCTCACCCGAACGCTTGCCGACGGCTGAACCGACAATATTGCCCGACAGCCGGCGTGATTCGGATGGCACGAGGTCGTCGGGTACAAAACCCATAGAGGGGCTAATCAGGGGGGCATCTCACGGAAGTAAACGATAATACTAAATTAATTCAGCTGCTTACTCGATATGATTGGCGGAGAGGGAGGGATTCGAACCCCCGGACCCCGTAAAGGGTCAACGCATTTCGAGTGCGCCCCGTTCGGCCGCTCCGGCACCTCTCCCTGGGTCGCCCCGCATAGCCACATGGCGTACGGACTGCGCAGTCTACAATAAAATGCCCTGAGTAAGCCAAGGTTCTAGGCTAGGCTGCACGAGGGCCCAAGTGACACGGCTTACCGGGAGTGCGACGGGTATCCTCGTTATCTGTGCCTGGCGGTCTACAATAACCAGCCGGTTTGACGAAGGCCGCTTTTATTCATTATGGGCCGCTCATTCGCGCAGCTTTTTATTACCTTGTTGATCCTTGGCGCATGCCTGTTGAGCCGGTTCGGCGAGGTGCACGTCCCCGATCGGCTCCAGCGCGTCCAGCAGCGGGATAAACTCGTCGTGCTCACCCGCCTTGGCGCAAGTACTTATTATCAATCCAACGAAGGGCCGGAAGGGATCGAGTATGATCTTGCGAAGCGCTTTGCCGATCGCCTCGGGGTGCAACTGATGATGGCGCTGGCCGATGATCTGGACAGACTCGGGGTGCAGCTAGAAACGGGCATGGCGGATCTGGCGGCCATGGGGACTACGGCGACGCCGTGGCGCAGAAAACGCTTCGCGTTCGCCACGCCGTATCTGCATGTACGTCCACAGCTTGTCTACCGCGCCGGCTCGCGGCGTCCGGGTGGGCTTGCGAGTACAGTCAGCGGATCGCTAGCCGTGCTTGCCGGCACTCGGCCGGAGTGGCTCCTCTCCCGCCGGCAGGCCGATATCCCCCAATTGCGTTGGACAGCGCTTACCCGCGCCACCAGTGAAGATCTGCTCTATCGCGTCTGGAGCAGGCGGATCGATTACGCGGTGGTCAATTCCAACGAATTTACTCTGAGCCAACATTTTTATCCCGAGCTGCGTGTGGCTGGAAATATCGGCAAGCCACAGGGAGTGGCATGGATGTTTCGCCGTGATGGTGATACCAGCCTGCTCGATGCGGCCAATCGATTCTTTGCGGACTTGCGGAGGAGCGGCGAGCTCGATCAGCTCATCGAGCACTATTATGGCCATCTGGATAAGTTCGATTACGTCGGCACACGGGTATTTATACGCCACATAACCGACCGCCTGCCGCTCTATCGACAAGCCTTTCAAGAGGCCGCTCAGAAGTATCAGTTGGATTGGCGGCTGCTTGCCGCGATCGGCTACCAGGAGTCGCACTGGAATCCCGAGGCGAAATCGCCCACCGGCGTGCGCGGCATGATGATGCTCACCCAACCGACGGCTCGCGCGCTCGGCGTCGACGACCGACTTGATGCGGGGCAAAGCATTTTCGGCGGTGCCGCCTACCTAAAGCGCATGCTCTTGCGTATTCCCGAGCAGATGGCCGAACCGGAACGGACCTGGTTCGCCCTCGCTGCCTATAATATAGGCTATGGTCATTTGGTAGATGCCCAAACGATTACCGAAATGCAGGCTGCGGACCCGGAATCCTGGGCGGCCGTGCGCAAGCGCCTGCCGCTGCTCGCGCAGAAGAAATGGTACAAACGGGTAAAATATGGCTACGCCCGCGGTTGGCAGCCGGTACGCTATGTAGAGAACGTTCGCAAATACTACCGGCTGCTGGTGCGTATCACCGAACCCGCCATCCTTGATCCCAAGCACATTGAGGCCGACAAGGCTTTGCTCGAGAGCCGCAGCCCTTTCTATCTAGAGGGCGCCGCCCAGTCATTGTATTAGGAGCACCCCGGTGTGCGCTCGACTGCCGGGGCGGCTTACTCCTTGGCCGGCTGAGATTTCGCCAGCGTCTGATCGATATTCTAGAGGATGTCCTCGAACCTCTCCAAACCCGCCGAGATGACGGTAAGAATCAGTCCGAGGGGGCATGCCGGCGGCGTATTACTGTGTCAACCAAAGCGGGTATGTGTTGAGAGCTTGCGGAAGGGATCCATTGCGTCTTAACGGCATCGCTCCTAGCACAATCAACCGAAGAAACAACGAAAAACGCAATCCGAATCGGTCGCTTTTCTGAAAATATTTGAATTTCATCACACATGTATGACCGCCTCGTTGACCTGACTCGTAACCTGGATATGCTGCAGAAGACAACACACGGTTAGAGCGCCCTCTAATAAAAAGGTGACTGGTTCCTTCACCTGCGGCGATGTTTTGGCGCATCTATGGGTGGCGGTATCCGACGAAATCTCGAGTGCGAAAGCGCACAACGACGGCAGGCCGCATCGCTTGGAGAGACGGCGACCCAATCCCCGGCGTTCGGATCATGGACGCCGTCCTCAACAACAGTTTCGTTGGCTGAGGGCGTTACGATGAGCATAATTGGGCCGGAACTCAATTACGTGATGCAGTGGTCGTGCTAATTGTAATTATTTTATGCGCTTATTTACTGCCTGGGGGGCAATCTCGCCGTGGCTGCGAAGCGTAACCTGAGCAACCTTATTGTCTTCCGCAACAGCCAGGGCCTGCAGGCACGCGGTTCCCTGCTAAAACTCTCCCGCACGACGCTGATTTTCGAGGTCTACAATCCCTACTCCATCGTTCAGCTAAGCGAAGTGCTGGACGATATGGAGATCCGCAGCGGCGAGCGAGTCGTCTACAGCGGCCGAGCCGTCGTCACCAATCTGGTTAACACTGGGCTGATGCTGATCGTCTCGGCGCGGCTGGTGGATGCCTGGTCCGATTTGCGGGGGTTGATCGGCGATGACCGCAGGGTTCAGCAAGAGGTGCTGTCATTCATCGAGGATTGGCAGGACTCGCATCGAATACGCCCAAGCTATCAGCTGATCGTATCCCGGATTCGCTCCTTCCTGACTGAGCTGAACCGTTGGCTCGAGCACGTGGATATCGAAAGCGATCCTAGCGAGGATACATCCAGTACCGAAGAAAAGCGGGAGCTGCTCGCCTCTCTCTCTGAACCCCTTTTGCCTCGGTTATCCGAGATGTTCGAGCGCTTCGAAGAGGTCGCCGCGGAAGTCTCGGACGAAGAACGAACCACCCATTCCCGTTATGTCCAGCGTGACCTGCATCCGCTGCTCATGCGGGCGCCGTTTGTCCATCGTGCCTACCACAAGCCGCTCGGCTATGCCGGTGACTACGAGATGGTCAACATGATGCTGCGCGAACCGCAGGAGGGTCCGACCATCTATGCGCAGCTCATCAACACGCTGTATCTCGGCACCGGGCCCGCCCAAGCCCATCGCAACCGCATCGACATATTGGTGGATTGGCTACGGGAGCGCGTCCGCAAGACCTTAGAGCGCCGTGAGCAACCGCGCATACTCAATATCGGCTGCGGGCCGGCGATAGAACTCCAGCAGCTCATTCGCGGCGAGCCTTTAATGGGTCAGTGCCGGATCAAGCTGGTCGATTTCAGCGAGCAGACCCTCGAGTACACGAAAACCAGGCTTGAAGAGGCCAGCCAAGTAAACGGCATCCGACCGGAAATCGAATACAGTCACGATTCTGTGCACAAATTACTCAAGCGTGCTTCTCAAAAAAGGGAAGAAGACTACACAGAGGCGTTCGACATCGTCTACTGCGCGGGCCTTTTCGATTATTTATCCGACCGGGTGTGTAGGCGGCTACTCAGCCTTTTCTGCCAGTGGAGTTGTCCAGACAGCGAGATTTTGGTCACCAACGTGCACCCGAGCAACCCAACTCGCTACTGGATGGAATACCTGCTCGAATGGTACCTCATCTACCGAGATGAACGCCAAATGCTGAAGATTTCCGAAGATTTTGGCCGGCGAGAGGTTTTCGTAGACGAAACCGGGATCAATATCTTTTTGAAAATCTTCAAGGAAGCAAATGCCGACTCGAATGGATATTGACCCGGCCGTCGAGCGCGCGTGGGCCGAAGAGGACCGCGCGGCACGGTTGCGGTTTTCCAGGATCGGCTGCGTGCTTGCCCTTGTTCTGATTCCTGCTGGAGTGACCCTGGATCTGTTCGTCTACCCGCAGTTTTTCGGTGAATTCCTGCTGCTGCGTGCGCTTGGCGATGCGGCCCTCCTGGTCATTCTGGGCCTGCACTTTTGTGATAACGGCCGCGACAACATTCGGATTCTCACGATGGCCTGGCTGATAATCCCCCAGGCAACCATCTGCTATATGATCTATCTGACCGAAGGTTATGCCTCTACCTATTATGCCGGGCTGAATTTGGCGATCCTCGGCATGGGCGTGCTGCTTCCCGTCACCGTCTGGGAAGTGGCGATACTCGCCTGCGCTAGCCTTGCGCTCTACCTAGTAGCTTGCATGATCCGGACCGAAGAGCCGATTAATTCTGCGCTGCTCTACAACAACCTCTATTTTCTCGTCTCTACCGATGTCATCAGCGCTACCGCCGTGTATTTCAATCGGCGCCGACGCTTCACGGAGTTCCGGCTTAATTTCGAGCTCGATGCGCGTCATAAAGAGCTGGCGGAGCTGGATCGCCTTAAATCCGAATTCTTTGCCAATGTCAGCCACGAACTGCGCACGCCTTTGACACTGATTCTCGCTCCGGTGGAGGATTTGCTGCAAAAACGTGCCGATATTCCGGCGGCCATTGCCAATCAATTGGACATCATTCACGGCAACGCGCATCGGTTGCTGCGGCTGGTGAACGATTTGCTTGAGGTCATTCGGCTGGAGGAAAGCGGTGTCAAGCTGGATCGTCGGCCGCTTGATTTGGCTGCGCTTTTGCGGAGCATCGTAACGGCCGTTGAACCGCTCGCCGAATCACGCGGCATCACTTTCAACCGGCGGCTCCCCGACGATCCGATTCCGATCCGAGGCGATCGCAGTGCGCTGGAGAAAGTCTTTTTCAATCTGCTGAGCAATGCATTCAAGTTCACCAATGCCGGAGGCAGCGTCCGTATCACCGCCGAAGTTGAGCCGGATCAAGTGCAAGTGACGGTTCAGGACACGGGCATCGGCATCAGCGAAACTGATTTGCCATTCGTGTTTGATCGCTTCCGTCAAGCGGACAGCTCGACAACTCGAAAATACGTTGGCACGGGTTTGGGCCTCGCGCTCGTGAAAGAGCTCACAGAAAAACATGACGGTTCAGCCAACATTCAGTCAAGACTGGGCGCCGGCACAGCCATAACGATTCGCCTCCCGTTGGTGCCTGTCGAGGATGAGTCCGGTGCGCAGGTCATCGGCGAAGATAGCCTCGTTGAGCCCGCTAGCGCCGCGCCATGGCAGGAGCTAGCCGCCGCACCGGGCGTGCCGTGGATGCCGTCGGCGGGCATCGATGAGTCCCCAGCCGTTACGGATGATGAGCGAGCAACAGTCTTGGTGGTGGACGATGAGCCGGACATGCAGCGTTATCTGGTCGAGTTGCTCGCGCGGGAATACCGTGTGCTCAAAGCAAGCGACGGGCGGCAGGGGTTGGCACTCGCACAAAGTCAGCGCCCCAACCTCATGGTGCTCGATTTGATGCTGCCCGAGATCGACGGTCTGGAGATCTGCCGCCGTATCAAAGAGTCTGCGCAGACCCGTTCGATACGCGTCGTATTGCTCACTGCCCGTGCCGACGAGACCACCAAACTGACGGCGCTCGAGAATGGCGCAGACGATTTCCTCACCAAGCCATTCAGCGGTGTCGAGGTGCAGACCCGGCTGCACAACCTGCTGCGCTCCGCCAGATTGGAGCAAGATTTGCAATTACGTAATGAGGAGCTGTGGGCCACCTTGGATGAGCTCACGCAGACCCAGAATCAACTCCTGCACAGTGAAAAGATCAATGCACTAGGCCGCCTCTCAGCCGGACTTCTGCACGAGGTCAACAATCCACTGAACTACGCGCTGACCGCCTTGGAAGTGGTGAAAAACGATCGCACGATCACCGGCGACGAGGAACTCAGCGAGATCATCGGCGACATCGACGAGGGCATGCAGCGTATCCGCGGGATCGTCTCCGAGCTACGTGCTTTCGCCTACCCTTCAAAGGGTGAGCAGCAGACGTTCGATGCTGCCAAAGCCGTACAGGGCGCGATGCAAATGCTCGCCCACGAACGCCGCGACGTGGCCGTGTATAACGAGATCGACGAGAGCTGCTGCGTCAGGGGCTCACGCAATCACATCGTCCAGGTTCTGGTGAATCTAATCGGCAATGCCATCAAGGCCGTAGGGGCTGTGGCGGCGCAGCGAGCCGGCGAAATCCGCATACGAGCCGAAGAGGATAACGGGCGCATCCACGTCAGTGTCCGCGATAACGGCACCGGCATACCGGCTGACGCATTGGAGCGCGTGTTCGACCCCTTCTATACCACCCGAGACGTGGGCGAGGGAATGGGCATGGGCCTGAGCGTCTGCCAGACCATCGTTCGCAACCATGGCGGTGAGCTTTGCGTGCGCAGCGAAGAAGGTGCCTGGACCGAGTTCACTTTTGATCTGCCGGCAGCGGATGAGCTGACCCAGATAGATAGCAAGGCGCAGAGTGATGTATGTGAGCGAACCGCATAAACGGCCGGTCGTACTCTTTGTCGATGACGAGACGAAGGCGTTGAAGTACTTCGCGCGTTGCTTTAGCCGGGAGTTCAACATCCTCACGGCCGGCAGCGGTGCCGAGGCCAAAGAGATACTCGTACAGCACGGCATGCGTATTGCGGTCCTGTTGACGGATCAGAGAATGCCCGTCAGCGATGGCATTTCGCTGCTGAGCGAAACTAAAGCGCGCTACCCTCATATCGTGCGGCTGCTGACCACTGCGTATACGGACATCGACGAGGCCATTGCCGCGGTCAATCGCGGCGAGGTGTGGCGCTATATCACCAAGCCTTGGGATCTTGATCTCTTGCGTGGCGAGCTGATCAATGCGCTGGAGCTGCATCGCGAACAAAGCTACGAGCGCGAGCTGCTCAACGAGCGGCGTAAAAGCATGCTCTCCGTGGCAAGTCACATCGCGCACGAGATGCGTACTCCGCTGCTCAGCATCCACTCCGCCGCCATGGGCATCGAGCGTTACCTGCCACGTATGCTCGAAGGCCATCGCTGGGCCTGCGAGGCCGGAGCACCGATCGAGCCTCTGCGGGAATCGCATAAGCTTGCCCTCGAAGAATCGATAGCCAGCATTCGCCGGGTTGTGGATCGAGCGAACATCATGATCGATCTGTTGCTGGCGAACTGCGGCGGCAAGCGCATCGACCCGAGCGCTTTCGAGACCTGCCAGATGGGCGGGTGTGTCGAAAGCGCCCTGCAAGACTTTCCGTTCCAGGCCAGTCAGCGGGAGTGGGTGCACTGCCAGGTCCAGCCGAGCTTCCATTTCCGTGGCTCACGCGGACTGATGGTGTTCGTTCTGCACAACCTCATGCGCAACGCGCTCAAAGCCATCGACAGCGCGGGCAAGGGACGGATACGTATTTGGATAAGTCGCGGCGAGACGAGTAATACGCTTCATTTCGAGGATACCGGCACCGGTATCGATCCGAAGGTGTTGCCCGAAATTTTCGAGGACTTCGCCAGTTTTTCGGGTAACGGCAAGGGAGTGGGCATCGGACTTGGCTTCTGTCGCCGTGTCATGGAAAGCTTCGGGGGCACGATCAGCTGTCACAGCATACCGTCCGTATACACGCGCTTCGACCTGGCTTTCCCCCCAGTGGCCGGCGAGGGCGCCGATCGGAGCTGATTCTGTTGTTTAATCTATGGATGTTAATACACGCGCTATGACGACATATGCGGTTCTCTATGTGGACGATGAGGAGAAGGCGCTGAAATACTTCCGCCGCGCGGTCGCGGACGAGGCGCTACCGGTGCACATCGCTTCCAGCGTCTCGGAGGCGTTGGAAGTGTTGGAAGTGCACGGCGAGGAGATCGGTGTTTTGCTCACCGATCAGCGCATGCCGGGCCAAACCGGGGTCGATTTGCTGCGCCGCGTTCGCGAAGACTGGCCTGAAATCGTACGTCTGCTGACGACGGCGTATTCGGATCTGGACGAGGCGATCGAGGCCGTCAACCGGGGTGAGATCTTTCGCTACATCACCAAGCCCTGGGACATTCGGCAGCTACGCACGGAACTGCGCCAAGCTTTGGAAATCCACCGGCTCAGGCTGGAGCGCTCATTGCTTTTGGAGGAGAAGCTGAGCGTGTGGCAGCGTCTGATCGAGGTCAACCGCGTGCGTGACCTGGTGGTCATGGCCGGCAGTTTTACCCATATTCGCAATGCTATGACGGCCGTCGCCGCTTACCTGGAGGACAATGTCACCGCAAGCTACCGCGGTAGGCTGATTGCTCCGGAGCAACTCGACCTGTGGAGTCTGACCGAAACCGAGATCCGGCGCACTCTGGGGCTGGTCGATGCACTCATCCATATCACTGAGCCGAACGAAACTCGGGATGCCTTCGATGCACAGACCACCCCGCGCCGCCTGATCGAGGGGGCCGTGCCATCGGGGTGCCAGGTGAGCGTGCAGGAAGTCGACGGGGTTCAACCTGTGCTCGTCAACGCCAGCCTGGCGCACTCGCTCGTTGCCAGCTTATGCCGTATGAGCGCTGGGAGTGACGAAACGGCCGTGGAGGTGCTCTGCGAACCCGGAAGGTTGTACGGGGAATCGGCAGCCACCACCATGACCTTCTTCAGCCCGAGCAATTCTCAGGCCCCGGAAGGGACGTCCGGTTTGGATGTGGTGCCGGAACATCTGAGCGCCTACCTCATCGCCTATCATCACGGCGGCAGCCTACAGCCGGTCCTGGATGGTTCCATCCAGAAGGGTTTCCGGCTCATTTTGCCTACCGAGCCGGCGGCGGTGCCCGAGTGGCAACCCGTTGAAGGCTGGTTGGAAAGGATCCTCGCGCGGTTGGAGCGTTGGGAGTAGCAATCAGGCGATCAGCCAGCCGGGCGGATGGCGTCCGCGCGGCGGGATCGCCCTGTTTTAAGTGTGCTGCGCGTTTGAATCCCGCGCTTTGCGCCAACTTGCAGCTGATTTGCAGAATTTCTCGAAGGGCGCTGTCGCCCGAGTGTGACCGGCGTTTTGCAGCACCACTTCTTGCGCACCATCGCCACGGTCTCTTGTAAAGGCTCGTGCTACGGCGGCGGCGCTGTCCGTTAATGTCGGTGAAAGCCACGGCCTCCGTGATGAGGCCCTCTGAAACGATTTCCACCGAAATTAAAATTGCCAAAACGCGGGCCCTGGAAACGAGGGCTGCGCTTGAAGCGCTGGTAGTAGAAGCCCTGATTCCGGAAGCCCCGGTGCCAGCGCGGGTAATGGCCATGCCGAAAGCGGTGGTGGCCACCCATGGGCGCGGAGTAACGGTACTGGTAGAAATGGGGGCCGTAGCCGTAGGAGAAGCTGTAGCGCGCCACCGGTAATGCGCGCGGGCCGCCGAGATAGTCATGGGCGCGCGCCGGAGACAATCCAGCGAACGTCGTGCCAAGCAGCATGCCCGCCGCGATCAGCGGCAATAAACGTATTCTCGTCATAATACGCCTCCTTCCTGCTCCTTGCGGATAAAGTCGGGTTGAGCCCGCAGCTTGTCTATGGTGCGCGCTGTTTCCTGAACCGCGGCTGAACGGCGCTAGAGCCACCCGTTCAGCCGCGGTTCAGCTCATGCGCGCTAGGGTGGCCGCGTGGCCGAGACGAATCGGCTGCCGACAATACGGGGAAAAGTTAAGGAGGCCTTACCGATGAGCAAACTGCTGGGTATCGGTCTTTGTGCGGCATCCGCAGCCCTTGCCCCGGTCGCTCAGGCTACCGACTATGGTAATTACGGTATGGATTACGCCCGGGTGATCCACGTTGAGCCGATCTACCGCGAAGTGGCGGTCACCACGCCGCAGCGGGAGTGCTATGAGCAACCGGTTTACCATAACTACCGGGTCAATCGTGACGGTGACGGCGCTCTGGCCGCTATCGTGGGTGGCGTCGTGGGCGGTGTGATCGGCCATAATCTGGGCCGTGGCCGTCATCGCGCGCCGGTCACCATCGCCGGGACTTTGGCGGGTGTGGGGATTGGTCATAGCATGGCTCGCCAGCGTAACGATTACTACGCAGAGCAGGTCAGCTATCGGCGCGTTTGTCAGGTGGTTCACGATACCCGTTACGAGCGGCATGTAGATGGTTACGATGTCACCTACCGTTACCGTGGCGAGACTTATCACACCCGCATGCCCTACGATCCGGGCCCGCGGTTGCGGGTCCAAGTGGATGTAACGCCGGTGCTGGGGAATTAACCCCTCGGGGCAAGCGAATGAGTTAGGCTAGAGGGAATGGGGCGCATGATGGTCGTAGCGGCACTGCTGGCGGTGGTCCTGGGAGGATTCGGAGTCGCATCCGCCCAGCTCCGCTCCTTCGATTTCGATCAACGCCGCTTCATTGCGCGCGCGGCACCCTTTTGGGGCGAAGGCAGGCCGCGTCGGTCAGGATCCGTTGACCACGCCGATCACTACGGGTCAGCTCGTTCCGAACGCCTCGCCCCAGGCTATGCGCCACGGGATCGTCTGATCTCTCCCGCCGAGGCGGCACGCCGAGCCCAACAGCGCTATGGTGGCCGTGTGCTGGGTGTGGAGCTTGCCCGTGACGGGGCACCCTACTATCGAGTCAAGCTGCTTCGCAACGGTAACGTACGGGTCGTGCGCATACCGGCCGGGCGGTAGCCATGCGTGCCCTGATCATCGAAGACGATCGGCATTTGCTGGAGCAACTCAAGGAGCGGCTGGCGAGCGCGGGTTTGGTGGTGGATACGGCGGCCGACGGCCGCGCAGGTTGTCATATGGCCATCGAATACCCGCTCGACGTAGCCGTGATCGACCTGGGATTGCCGCACGTTTCGGGGCTGGAGATCATCAAGGCGGTGCGTGCCGCCGGGCGCCGGCTGCCGATCCTCATCCTTACGGCCCGCACTCATTGGCAGGACAAGGTGGCCGGCCTGGAGGCCGGCGCCGACGACTACCTGGTCAAGCCCTTCCATCCGGAGGAATTACTGGCCCGCCTGCGCGCATTGCTGCGGCGCACGGGCGGCTGGGCCCAGCCGCTATTGATCTGTGGACCGATACGGCTTGATACCTCGAGCCAAGCAGTCAGGCTCGATGGCCGGCCCGTTGCGCTCACCGGGTTCGAATACCGGGTGCTGGAATATCTAATGCTCCATGCCGGTGAGGTGGTCTCCAAGACCACGCTCACCGAGCACATCTATGCCGAAGACGGCGACCGCGACAGCAACGTCATAGAGGTGTTCATCCGGCGCTTGCGGCGTAAGCTGGATCCGGACGGCCGACTGGCGGCGATCGAGACGCTGCGCGGTCGAGGCTACCGATTCACCCTGCCACGCCAAGAGCCTGAGGCGTGAGCTCGCTGCACACCCGGCTGTTGCTCGCAGCCAGCTGTGTCCTGGTCGTTTTTATCGCGGGGACGGGCCTGGCGCTGGACCATGCCGTTTACGAGCGGACTTTGCACGCCGAGCGTGACAAGCTTCAAGGGCTGCTCTATGCCGTGTTGGGTGCCGCCGAGCTGGACTCGGATGATGTCCTTACCGTGGTGCTGGCGCAATTGCCGGAGGATCGGCTGGCGCAGCCGCAATCGGGCCTCTACGCATTATTGTTGGATGCCGATGCAGAGGTGGTCTGGCAGAGCCCATCGCTGCTGTTTCCGGCACCGACTGTGGTGGCACCCGCGGTCGGGCAATGGCGGTTTCAGAATGTATCGAAGACGGGCTTCGGCCCCGTTTTTGCGCTCAGCTTTGGCATTCGCTGGCTGGGGGAGGACGCCGGCGGTCGCCGCTACACCGTGGTGGCATTGGAGGATAGGACGGATTTCGATGCTCAGCTACGACAATTCCGCGCCAATCTTTGGACGTGGCTCATCGGGGCCGCCGTATTGCTACTGGTAATCCAGCTGCTTGTGCTGCGCTGGAGTTTGTTGCCGCTGGGGCGGCTGATGCAAGAGTTGCGTCATATCGAGGCGGGTGAACGCGACACCATCGGCACGAGCTATCCCGATGAGTTGCAACCTCTGGTGGGAGCGTTGAATGCCATGCTGGAGCACGAGCGCCGCCAGCGAGCTCGTTACCGCAATGCCCTCGCCGATCTGGCGCACAGTCTGAAAACCCCGCTGAGCGTCCTGCAGGGTATTGCTCAGAGCAATGAGCACAGCAGCAGTGCACAGCGCCGGGTCGCATTGGAACAGCTCTCGCGCATGGGCGACATCGTCGACTATCAGCTCAAGCGCGCCGGCGCGGCCGGGCGGCAGGTGCTGCGCCGGCCGGTGCCGGTTGGGCCGGTAGTGGAGCGGTTGATAGCGGCACTCCAGAAGGTCTACCGAGACAAGACGCTGCAATTCGAGCTGCAGATCATTCCCGCAGCGTTGGCGCTGCGCGCCGACGAGGACGATTTGATGGAAATACTGGGTAATCTGCTGGATAACGCCGCCAAATGGGCGCAGGGGCGCATTGATATCCGTGCCGAGCGTTCGGCGGAGCAATGGGTGATTCAGGTCGATGACGACGGTCCAGGGTTTCCGGCGCAGGCGTTGGAGCGTCTGCGTGAGCGCGGTGCCCGTGCGGATACCCGCACCGAGGGCCAGGGCATCGGGCTGGCAATCGTCGATGAATTGGTGCAAAGCTATGGCGGTACACTGAGTGCCGAGCCCTCACCGCTTGGAGGCGCCCGGCTGGTGATCCGGATTCCGGCTCGTTCGCTATAGCGCCAGTTGGACGCTGATGCCTGGGCAACGGTGCAGTGGGGATGAGATGAATGGCGAGGATTCTGGTCATCGGCTCGATTGCTCGGGACGAGGTAGTATATCTCGATGCTCCGCTGCGGGCCGGGGCGCACAATCAGGGCCGCTGGGGCGGCGTGCGACTCGGTGGCGGTGCCGCCAATACGGCGTTGGCGCTCGCCCGCGCCGGTGATCACGCATTGGTGGTCAGCGCCGTCGGACGAGACCGGGACGGCGAAGGCCTACTGCGCGAGCTGGCCGCCGGCGGTGCCGATGTGTCGCTGGTGTCGCGAAGCGCAGCGGCAACTACCCGCTCCCTGGTTTTGGTCGAGGCCGGCGGCGAGCGCACCATCATAAATCTGGCGCGGGCTTGCGTGCCGTTGCCGGCCGAGCTGGCGCGACTGCCCGGAGATTGCCTATACGTGCGCAGCGCCGACCCGGCGCTGACGCCGATTATGGCGCAACGGGCGGAATGGGGGCTGGTCGTCGCTCATGTGCCGCCGGTTCGGGCGGGTTGCCTGCCGGCACAGGTTCTGCTTGGTTCTGCCGGGGATCTGGATGATGCTTTCCTGGCCGATCCCTGGACCGCCGGTCGGCGCATCGCCGGCCAATATCTGCAATGGATGGTGGTGACTTATGGGGGCGAGGGGGCCGTTGCTTACAGTGCGGATGGCCCGCTGCGCGTGCGTGCGCCGCGGGTCGCCGTAGTCGATAGCACCGGTGCCGGCGATGTGTTCGCAGCGGGGCTCTTGCATGAGCTCGCGCGTGGTGCGGTGATCGAAGCCGCCCTTGTTACGGCGGTCTCGTGGGGGGCCGCATCCGTCTCTTATGCGGGCAGCGTGCCGCCACGAGGCTTCCCCGATTGCGGCTGAGCAGCGGTGCCGGCTGTTCATACCCGCTTAGCTGCAAGTGGCGCCGCCCAAAAGATGCGCGGACACTGTTAGCAACAAATAGATTTGTCCGGTTTTGTAGCAAATGAATTGTCCGCCTGTGCTGGCCGTGGTTCCGGCCCTGGAGGGCGTAGCCCGAAGGGGCCGGAACCACGGCGGCGCGCTGCGGGCG
>JAGFJL010000144.1 GCA_024102725.1 Nitrococcus mobilis | reverse complement strand
AGCCAGGAAGCCGAGGAGAAGCGGCAAGAGGAGTTGCGGCTGGAGGGCCTTTAGGCCCTTTCATCGGAGCACAGGCCCCCTATGGGGGCCTTCACCAAACCACCCGCTCTGCGGGTGGTACCTGATTTATCTGAATTAAAGCTATATTATCTCTTAGTTAAACGATTCGGCCCCCTAATTGGTCCCCTGTCTGGGCGTTTGCCTGATTGTCTTGGGCTATCCGAAGCACGCCTGTTGGATGACGGTCAATTGCTCACCAACGAGTAGGTTTCCGCTAGCGATCATAGGATTCCGGGATTTTTTGATCATTCTCCGATGTTGGCACCAGGCGGATCGTATGTGGTGGGAGTGCTCCGGACGGCAGTTGGCTCGGCTGAGGGTGATAAGCTGTCCAGCCGTATCAGTTACCTCGTAATCCTCGCCGTACCGTGCAAGCTCTACTGCGATCTAAGCGCCGCGCCATGGCGAATCCGGCGAAAACCGTTGGTACGCTTGGGTTTCAGCGGTGCAGCGGGTTGCACGGTTGCGGCGTAGCTGTATTAAGGGTACCAGCCAACAAAAAAACGCAGTGCGCGGCCGCTCTGGCGGTGCTTATTGTGACAATCACGATTACCGGAATCGTGACAATCACGGTTAGATCGACCGATAGGCCGCACGTCCACCACGCAGCTATCGCCCGTGATCGCCTTCCATTCTTCCACCAGAGCACCCAGCGGCGTCTCGCAAAGCCAAATGGCAGACGCGAGCGCGCCCTCATGGCGATGGCATGGCAATGGGAGGATCTTTAGGGCGGTGATCGGGGCGGAGTTGGACGAGCGATTACGGCCTGGACGCTGTTATCAACAACGGCCAGGCCAGCGCGGGTCAACGCTTCAACCGCCCCCGCCGATCGCGATGCCGGCGGTGCCGAGCAGCTGCGCGATCCGGGCATCGAGCTGCTCATCGGTCAGATCGCTGTAGCGCATCGGCCTGCCGCCGCGACCGGTGACCTCGCGACGGTTTGAGTACACATCGCCCATCTCTTTTGCGATGCGCTCGAGCATATCGGCCATGCCCCGTAATTCTCGCGGGCCTCAAACGCCCGCGCCGCACGGGCGAGCTGGCGTACCCGCACGGACTTGTGCGTTTCCGGTATGTCCACGAGGCGTTTGAGGAAACGCCGGCGGGTCTCGTAGAACAGTTCGCGCCAGCGCAGGCTCAGCCGCTCCCCAGCACGCTTGGTTGGATCGTAGGCTTTCAGCATCCTGGGGAGAAATCGTCGCGCCGTGCTGTACGTTGAGCGCCTCGGCGGCTTGCTTAGGTGTTTCGAACCGCGCAAGTGCTTGCACCACAAAGGCCTTATGCTCCGTCGTCAATCGCTTTGCCGACATATTTTCCTCAAGCTCCCTCAAGGAAAATATCGATGATAGCAGCCTCCGGGCCGCCCCGCGCAACGGCCGCGGGCTTGCCGCAGCCATACGTCCAAGCCGCCCCGCCCGGCGTCGCGTTATGCGACCGCAAGGCCGACTGGCCGTAACGCATCGTGATCCGATTCGTTCCTCGTGAGATGGGGTGTTACAGCCTGGTCTGTGATTTGATCCTTCTGGCACCGCGGGATTGAAGTGAGCCGTACCGAGCACCCTGCACGCCGGCCGGCGCCCCCGATGCATCCGGCAAGATCCTGCGCGAAGACGTACTACCGTCTTTGGGGGGTATCCATTACCCGTGACGCTGAGGAATCGGGCAATACATCAGATTCTGCATCGCGAAACCAGCATGGCATAGGGCGGTGCGGGCGAGATAGGAAAAGATACTCGAAAGCTTGTGTGAGCCGCATGGAGTGGCGTTGGTGGATGGGCATGCGATGCCTGATCACATTCACCTGTGTCTGAGCATTCCGCCGAAGTACAGCGTAGCGAACACGGGTAGGGTTCTTGAAGGGCTAGTTGGCGACCGGATTCACCGCGAGTATCTGGGTTGGAAGAAGCAGCTCACGGACTGCATTTTTTGGCGCGCGGATACTGTGTAAACACGGTGGGGTTCAATGAGCATGTGATCGAGCGTACACCCGCAATCAAGAACCCAAGGAAATACACCCGGAGGGAGGCTGCAGGACTGTCATGGAACGACGAGCTTTTTTCCGCCTGATCCTGGCGTGCACGACAGCCTTATTGATCGCGGTGCTCGCGGGATGCGCGACCATGCGCAAGACAGAACCGCCGCGCACAGCGACCGAGCAACTCCTGATCTCGACCGCCGCGGCGCGCGCCGCAGCCCAACTTCAGCCGACGCTGCCGGCGGGCAGCAAGGTATTTCTCGACACCCAGTTTTACGACACCGACCAGGTGGTCGAGCCGAAATACACCATCGCCGCGGTCCGCGACCAGCTGCTGAGACTCGGCGCCCACCTGGTGGCCGACCGCAAGGATGCCGACGTCGTGGTCGAGCTGCGCTCGGGCGCGCAGTCCATTGACAGCAGCGAGTTCCTGATCGGCATTCCGAAGTTCTCGTTTCCAATACCCTTCGCCAGCGCCGTCACCATTCCCGAAATCCCGTTTTTCAAGATCGCCCGGCGGACCGGCATCTCCAAGATCGGGTTGGTCGCTTACGGAACTCCGGATGGCGAGCCGATTACCGCGACCGGAGATCACTTCGGGCAATCGCACCTGAACAAGTACAATCTCCTGATCTTTTCCTGGACCCGCCAGGACATCTATCCACCCTGACCGCCAGTAACCGCGTAGAAAAGGCAGCCAATTACACCGTAACCAAAGAGTGAAAAGGCAAATCGAAGTAGATCGCTCCAGCAAAACGTGCACTCAATATTGGATGCGAACGTTCAACCGGTGACCCAGAGTATTCCAAGATATGGAATCCAAAATGCTGAACGAGCGGCAAAGTGCTTTAATTCAGATGACTCGCTACTCATGATGCCCAACCTGTGGATCAGGCGCGCCGCACATGTGGCGCCGACGCCGGTGGGCGGTGTGGGACTGCGGCCTTTTTCGGAAACCGACTCCCCCCTTGGAGACACCGGCTTCTCTATTTCCACCGCCGCTATTCAAGAAAAAGCTTTTAATAGCGGTAGGCGTCGTTGTCGTACGGATCGATGTAGTTCGGGGTACCATCATTGTCATAGTCGCGCGTCATCGAGTTGGCACCGCGATTGTAGCTATCAGCCTCCCAAGCGTCGTCGCGTGAGATGTAGTAATCATCATCCCAAGCGAACGCGGGGGCAAATGACGACGCAATAAGTACTGCAAGCAGGGCAAAACTGGCTTTCATGAAGTTCCCCTCTTCCGTGTTTGATGGGGCCGGATCCGTGGGGTGGCTGGAGCCTCGTAGCCGAAAATACGCCGGCCATCTCCGAGACGGAAACCGATATCGGGGTTATCGACCGCATTTCTTGAAACTAAAGTCTGTAGTGCCCATGGCCCGCTCTGAGGTGCCACCTTGATCATTGCCGGAACCCACACCATGCGGTAGGCGCGCTTGTTCTTATCCTTCGGCTATCGTTACCAAGTAACACCCTTCGTAGTACGCAGCCGTGTCCTCGATTCCAGCCACCACCCGGCGTTCAGCCGCTGCAAGCAGCCACTCTAGCGTGGTCTTCTGGCTAACGTTGTAATAGATACCGCGCCACCCGCTCGAGCTGGCGCTTGGCATGGTGGGAGTCACCATGCTCAACCGCTCGTCCGTGCCGTGCTTCAAGTGGCGCTTGCGATATCGCCGTTGCCGATTCGCTACTGACATACCCATGTCGCACCTCCCATCAGTTACCCGGTAACGCCAGCATAGGGCAGTTATCGGAAAGGCGATGATTCGATTACCGCGTGGCTTGTCCAGTTCGAATCGCCCCCGATACTTTCTCCCGAGCCGCCTCGAAGTGGCTCTGCCCCTGCTTCGGCTGCTCGACGTCGCGGACGAACTCCGGGTGAAGATAGCCGGTTCGGAGGTGCTTAGGCGTCCGTCTGCTTCGGGCGCTCGATGAGGTGAAAGATATCCGCGACAAGGCGCGCGCACTGGAGATGTATGCGCGCCAGGCGAGGAACCTGGAAGCCGAGCGCAGGGCATGCGAGATCCGGCTTCGTGCCGAGCGCCGATCAGGTGAGTTGCTGCGGGAGTTGGCGCGGGCGAATATACCAAATCCGCAAGGCGTTGGCGGAAAAAGCGGCAAGGTTGTTACGTCCAACGATGCGACACAACAATCCTCCTAACGCCAGCGCCCTGAAATCAACCAACCTATCGCGCCAGACCGCCCACCGCTATCAGCAGCTCGCAGACATTCCGAAAGAGGACTTCGAGGCGGCGCTTGCCGAGCCGCAAAAGTGCCCGACGACGACGCGAATTATCCGCGAAATTCGCGATCCGGTCCCGCAGCTCGGCAGCGACCCGTCCGGCCGTCAACCGTTGCTGGGATGTGATCCGCAGTCACCCACCGTAACAGGCGGTCACCGCCAGATCCTCCTGCTTCACCTGGCGGTACTTCTCGTAGAACAGCTCGTCCGCCCGCGCCGCGGCACGCCGGTAACGGTCGTACTGCCGCGGGCCGCCGTTGTAGGCGGCATAGGTCGAGCGCGCCAGGCTGTCGACGGAGCCGGTGGTCTCGTGCTCGGCGTGGCGCAGCGCGTACGTCACCAGGTAGTGCTCGAGGATGTCGGCGCCGGCGCGGGCGTTGTAGACGATGTCCCAGCGCAGACCGTGCAGGTCGTAGAGCCCGCGCCACACCGTGGCGTTGATCTGCATCACGCCCAGGTCACCCGAGCCGGACTCCACCGGCACGCGCATGTCGTTCTTCGCCTCGAACTGACGCCAGCAGCTCTCCTGCCACGCCGCGGCCAGCACCAGGTTGCGGAACAGCTCGCGATAGCCGCCGTCGAGGCCGCTGTCGGCGAGCTCCGCGGCGGTGGCGTGACGCAGCACCTCGCGCGCCATCGGCAGGTAGACGTCCATGTCCTTGTCGCGGGGCACCCAGTTGTTGAGCTTCTCCACCAGTGTGGGATCGAGAGCCTCGGAGGCCGCGGCCCGCGGCACCAGCAGCTCGAGCCAGTCGCCGACCCAGCTCGTGTCGTCGCCGTTGCGTGGCGGTGGCAGCGGCTCACCAAAACCGAGCGCGCGCCTCAGCTCGGCATCCACCGCATCGGTACGTTGCAGCGGATCGTCGGTCGCACCCGGTGCCAGCTGGCGCGCCAGGCGCCGCAGGCCGTCACTCGAGATCTCCACACCCATCGACGGTCCCAGCGCGTCCAGCGCCGCCAGGGCGTCGCCAGCACCGATGAAGGTGAGATAGCCAAGGGCCTGCCGGTGATCGGCCTCGCCGGCGGCAACGCCGTGCAACACCGGCACGAGCCCGCGCCAGGCGTCGACGAACAATCGCCGGACCGGGTCCTCGCCCCGGCCGCCGGGCTCGCGCAGGATCGTCAGCGCCTCACGGCGCAGCTCGACGAGCACCTCGAACACCTGCCGAGTGTCCACCCGGGCGGGATCGAGTGTGCGGATCGCATAGGTGAAGAAGGCATCGACGGCATCCAGGCGCTGATCGAGGGCGGCGAGCTCCGCCTCAGCGAGGGCCGGTTCCGGTGCCGCCGAGGTGCGGGGGACCGGATGGACATCGATGCCGAGTGTCACCCTGGCGCCGTCGGCCTGGCCTGCGGGCCCGGCGCCGATGGCCACCTCGTCCACTGCGAGACTGTCGAGCTCGATGCCGCCGGTGGCGGCGGAGGCCGTCATCCCGCCGAGCAGATCGCGAAGCTGCGACAGCGGCTCGGCGAGGTCGACGTGCAGGCGGGTCAGGGTCGCAGGCAGGAACTGCTCCAACCAACGGCCGACGGTGGTGGACACCTCGTCCGTGCTGCCGTCCGCGCGCACCGTGCGCCAGGACTCGGTGCGCAGCACGATGCCGTCACCGTCCGGCGCGCGTTTCGGCCGCTGGGTCAGCTCGACGCCCCCGCGCCAGTCGAGCACCAGCAGGCA
>JAGFJL010000130.1 GCA_024102725.1 Nitrococcus mobilis | reverse complement strand
CCAACCTGGTGCTCCAGCCGGCGGATGACGGTCTCCAGATCGTTACAGCGCAGTTGGGCCTGAAGCTCCGAGCGGATGCCCACCAGAATGTTGATGCCGGATGAGGTGATTTCGTAGATTCTCCAGCTGCCGTCGTGGTCATGCAACTGCAGCTCGAGTTGCACCCAACCCATGCTCTGGGTCACTGCGATCACCTGGACGGTAGCCGTGCGGCGAGCCACGTCATAGCGCGCCAGACGATAATGGATGCGGACATCATGGGCGAACTGAGCGAGCTCGGCGGCATGCTTTGCCAGTGCCCGGCTGCAGAGCTGGAGTAAATGCGCACGAAAGGCCCGTCGAAACCGCTCGCACTGGGACGGCGTGGCGCGTTGCCAATAAGATCCGAGCACGTATCGGGCCATGCGGGTGAGGTCAAGATGCGGCAAGCTGATGCGTTCGATCAGCTGCTGAGTTAGCACGGCATCACTCTCGTTGCTCAGCCTGTCAAGCCAGCGTTTCAGCTCGCGCAGGGCCTGGCTGATCATCGCCCGCACCGCGATATCGGGGCGGTCGCCGGCGCCGGCCTGTGCGCTTACCAACAGGCTGAGCATCAATAAACCGGCCGCCATCAACATGGGCGCGCGGCTTAATGCAGCTACGAACCAATCGGGGTTGGTCATGGGGGCCACCTAAATAGTGCATGCCTTAAGGATTCAAAGGCATATCGTCACGGTCTTGCCGTGCTCACGCTACCCATCGATCCGTGGTATGAACGCTATAGGCTAATATTGCTGCGCGCTACGATCCACCCCCCCCGCACGGATTCACGCGACCGCCCGGCGCCCGCATAAGATCGGCCGCTATACTGTGCTTGCATACTAGGGGGCTGGTATATACATGCGCTGCAGACTCTCGCGACCGTTCGCGCAATGCGCCCGCTGCCTCTGGGGCGGCTGTGCCAAGCCCGATCGCTCCCGGCCGTTGCCGTGCCGAGTCTTGCCCGTTGCCGTCTGGGCTTTGCTGCTGTTCACAACGCTTCCCGCAGACGCGCTGCGTTGCGATCATGGCAATGTGAACGCGGGCGATCGGGCCTTTAGCGTGCGGCAAAAGTGTGGCGATCCGGATTATGTGGACCGCCATTCCGAGGCGTTCGTTCCCGGCGCCGGCTTACGTCGGTGAGATCGAGCAATGGTATTACAATCCGGGCTCGCAAGGCCTGCTACGCATTCTGCTGTTTCAGGATGGCAAGCTGGTGCGGGTAGATACCGACGGCCGCGGCTTTAGCCGCTTAATCCGCGGCCAATGCTCTCCTTATGAACTGCGCGTCGGTATGAGTAAATACGAGCTTTTGGCACGCTGTGGGCCGCCGACCCGGGTGGCCGCTTGCAGCCGGCGGCTGCAAGCGGCGGATGCGCTGCTGGTGATCGGCTCCTCCCTCATGGTCTGCTCCGGCTACCGCTTCGTGCGTGCGGCCAGGGCACGGGACATTCCCGTTGCTTTGCTGAACGAGGGCCAAACCCGGGCGGATACCGAGGTGAGCTTCCAGGTGGTCGGTCGCTGCGCTGCCGTGCTGAGTGCGTTGGTGCAGCGACTCGAGCCCGCTTGAGCCCCCGTTTCACCCGCCGATGCGAGTGCGTAGCTCGTGGGCGGCCGCGATCATGTTGGCAAGCGCCAGCTTGCTCTCCTCCCAGGCGCGGGTCTTGAGACCGCAGTCGGGATTGACCCAGAGCCGCTGCTGTGTGATGACCTCGGCGGCTTTCTCCAACTGCTGCGCTATTTCCGCGGCGCTCGGCACCCGCGGTGAATGGATGTCGTAGACGCCGGGGCCGATCTCGTTGGGGTATTCGAACTCGGCGAAGGCGGCCAACAGCTCCATACCGGAGCGCGAGGCCTCAAGGGTGATCACATCGGCGTCCAGCTCGGCGATGGCCTGGATGATGTCGTTGAACTCGGAGTAGCACATGTGGCTGTGGATCTGGGTCTCATCCCGTACGCCCGCGGTCGCCAAGCGGAAGGCACGCACGGCCCAGTCCAGATACGCCGGCCGCTCGCGGCCGCGCAGGGGCAACCCCTCGCGCAAGGCGGGCTCGTCTACCTGAATCGCTCGAATGCCGGCCGCCTCCAGATCGCCCACCTCGTCACGCAACGCCAGAGCAATCTGCTGGCAGGTGTCGGCGCGGGGTTGATCGTCGCGCACGAACGACCACTGCAGGATGGTGACCGGGCCGGTCAGCATGCCCTTGACCGGGCGCCCGGTCAGCGACTGGGCATAGCGGAGCCACTTCACCGTCATGGGCCCGGCGCGGCGGACATCGCCGTAGATGATCGGCGGTTTGACGCAGCGTGAGCCGAAGCTTTGCACCCAGCCTTGCTGGGTGCTCGCGAAACCATCCAACAGCTCGCCGAAGTACTCCACCATATCGTTGCGCTCGGGCTCGCCATGGACCAGCATGTCCAGCCCCAATTCCTCCTGCGCCTTTATGGTGTGCTCGATCTCGGCGCGCATGCGCTGTTCGTAGGCGGCTTGGTCCAGCCGTCCGGCCCGGTAGTCACGGCGTGCCGCTCGGATCGACTGCGTCTGCGGGAACGAGCCGATGGTGGTGGTGGGCAGCAGCGGTAGGTTCAGACGGGCGCGCTGCAGCGGCGCGCGCTGCGGATAGGGCGAAGCGCGCCGGCTCATGGCGGTCGTGACGGTTTGGAGCCGGTGTTGGGCGGCGGCGGTATGGAT
>JAGFJL010000127.1 GCA_024102725.1 Nitrococcus mobilis | reverse complement strand
TCGCGAAATACGGCGCGATTGCCGCCACGGCCTATATCGTGTTGCGCCATCCGAGCCTGATTACCGGTCTGGCCGGGGAGGTGGCCCGCCTCGCGGGACTGCCGGCGTGGCCCGTGCAACTCACGGTCTGGTCGGTGCTGCTCCTGCCGGTGCTGTACCTCGGGGTGTTCCTGCTTCGCTTGGTGCTGCGCCCGCTGCGGCTCCTGGCCAGCGCGGTCGCGGCAGGGCTCGGCTGGCTCGAGCGGCGGGGCAGGTGGGCGTCTGGCGGTTACGGCTCGAGCTGGCGCAGTGCCTGCTCCAGCCAGCCGTAGGCGATGCGTTCCTGCTCCAGGCGCACTCTGTCTCCCAGTCGGTTGGCCTGCAGATCTTCGAACAGGGCCTGCTCGGGTTCGGTGAGACGGCTCAAGTGCCCTTCGAAGCGGCTCTCGCGGGGTTCCTTTACCCACAGGTGACGATGCTGCGCCAGGGTGGCGCGGTCCATGAGCAAGGAGCGGGTCTGAGGGAAAGTACCGCGCAGGCGGTCGAGAATGGCGAAGCCGTGGGTGTCGATGTCGCCCCAGTAGTGAACGTTTACCTCGCGCAGCCAGTGGATTTCCGCCAAACGATCCAGGCCGTAGCCGAGCCCGAAGATCACCGCACTGGCCGAGACGTCCGGAAAGGCGAGGCCGTTGATTTCATTCTCGGTGATGAAAACCCGATGCATCGGCAGATGCAGCCGGTCGAGTTGGTCGGGCGGCACGGAAAGATCGTTGAGGCCGTTGAGGTAGAGCCGCTCATCGAGGATACGCAAGCGGATGAGGGCGGGCTTGGCGAGGAGGCCGTAGCGACGCTCGAAGCCTCTGGCACCGGAGGCCGCCCGGTCGATCGCCTCCTCGGGCAGCACCCGGTCCAGCAGCTCGGCGAGCAGCTTGCGGTGGCTCTCGATGAACTTGGTGTCGACTCCGGGGATGTCGAGCGCGCGCAGGTAACGTCCGGGGCGTGGATGTGCAGCGAACCAGCTCAGCACAGCCAACACGGCATCCCAGTGCGGGGCCTGCTCGAGCGCCGTCATAGGCCGCTGCGCGAGCCACGGTTCGAGCGCCGGGAAGCGTTCCAAGGTGGCCGCGGCCAGCGCTTGAAATCGCTCGGCCTGCGCGGTCCGGCCGATGAGCGTGAGCGCGTCGTGCTCGCTGGGGACGAAAATGCTGTTCGGCAGGCGGTTCGCGCCGTGCACCCGATGCTTGATCCAGCGCCACTCGATGGCGTAGCCGGCGCCGCGCTGTGCGCGGCTGCCGGCCTGCAGATGCCGGATCCAGTCGCCGACCTCGCCGAAATGATCGGCGATTTCGCGTGCGGAGGGGCGTTTCAGGCGCAACCGCAGGGGAAAGAGGGATTCGCCGGTGAGGCGGGCACGTAGGATCTCCCCCCCCTCCCAAAGCCGGGCCACTTGCGCTCGAAGCTCGGCCGGGGAGGTCCATCTCATCGGCTGGCCGAGGAGAGGGCGGCGCTTTGCTCTGCCGTCGCCGCGACACCGCCCCGGGTGGCTTTCTCGGTTCGGTACTCCTCGATGGTGAGGTTGCGCAGCATGGACTCGCGGCCCTCGGCGTTGTGGACGAAGCCGACGCTCGCCACGTACGGTTCTATGATGTGGATCTTCTGCAGCGGCGTGACGACGAGCAGCTGCAGGTTGAGCCGCCTGAACAGATCCAATCCGTAGCGCGCCGACTCGTCCGAGCCGCGCCCGAAGGCCTCGTCGATGACCACGAAGCGAAACGAGCGCGAGCGAGTCTCGCCCCATTCCAGCCCGAACTGGTAGGCCAGGCTGGCGGCGAGCACGGTGTAGGCGAGTTTTTCCTTCTGGCCGCCGGATTTGCCGCCCGAGTCGGTGTAGTGCTCGTATTCGGCGCCGTCCTCGCGCCAGCGCTCGGAGGCGGAGAAGCCGAACCAGTTGCGCACGTCGGTGACCTTGCGGGTCCAGCGGCGATCCAGCTCAGTGCTGCCTTCCCGTCCCCGGAATCGCTCGATGATGCGTTTGACCTGCAGGAACTTGGCCTCGGAGTACTGCGCTTCCTCGGAGCCGGTAAGTGCGCCCTCGGTGCAGGCGCGGAGTTCCTGCTGGAAGTCGCGGACCTCGGGGTCGGCGGCGGTCTCGGCGAGCAGCGTGATAAAGCGGCCGGGATTGTAGTCGATCTCGTGCAGGGAGCGGTTGATAGTCTCGATGCGCTCCTTGATCGCCTCGCGCTCGCGGTTGAGCTGGGCTTGAAAGCTCGCCACCTCGCGGATGGTGTTCTCGTTGAGCAAGGCTTTAAAGCGGGCCTCGAAGCGCGGCAGATCGTCGGCGCGCAGGCGCTCCAACATGCTCGTGTACTCGGCGGCTGAGTCGATGCTGACATCCACCTCCTGGGTTTCCAGCGGGTAGGCGTTCTGGTAGGAGCGCATGGCGTCGATGACTCTGTCGCGCAGCCGATCGAGCTGCTTCTGCTCGGCGTCGATGCGCTTTTGCAGCCAGTCCCGCAGTTCGCTCTGACAGTTGTCGCAGGACTCGACGGTCAGGCGGTGCTCGCCGAGGACCTCCGCTTGCATGGCCTCGAGCCTGGGAAAATAGCGCGTACGCAGCGCTTGCGGCGTTGCGGCGAGCTGCTCCTGGGCTTCTTCCAACGCCAGTCGGGCCGCCTCGTGCTTGCTCTCGGCGGCGGCTTGCTCGCGCTGTGTCCGAGTAAGCGCCTCCTCGGTACGCTCGATCGCCGCCTCCAAGCTCTGAAGCTGCTCCTCGAGCGCGCGCAGGATGTCCGACTCCGCCTCCAGGCGGCGGCGTTCTTCCTCCAGCCGCTCGATCTCGGTCACCACCGGGCGCCAGTCCAGCTCGCGGAAATCGTTGAACATGGCGAGGTTACCGAGTTTCTGCAGCCGCGTTTGCAAGCGCTTTTGCTCGGCTTGCTGGTCGGCGATCTCGCGGCCTACGGCCTGCATGCGCTGCTCCAGGTGGCGGGCCTGCTGCTCCAGCGCAGCGATCTTGGCCTCGTTCGTCCAACCGAGGATGTAGCGGGAACGGTCGTCGAGGCGGTGACGGTCGTCTTTCTCATGGCGATCGCCACCGGCCTTGATCTGGCCGGCCCGGGTAATCGCCCGCTGCTCGCGCCGGAAGCGCGCCATGTCCTCGCAGCAGGCGTAGTCGAAGCGACGCGCCAGCTCCGCCTCCAGCCAGGGATAGAAGGCGGAGTCGGGGCGGATGGCGAGCTTGCGCACCAGCGATTGCGGGTGCAGCTCGGTGGGTTCCGCCGCCCGCCGCCCGAGGACCCGGAAATAGACCAACCGGCCGCTGAGGTGGGTGGCGTCCACCCATTCGGCGATTCGGGCGTAGTGGCCGTCGGGCACCAGCAGCGACAGTCCGAAACCGTGCAGCAAGCGCTCCGCGGCACCCTCCCAGTCCCGGGCCTCCGCACGCACCTGGATCAGCTCGCCGGCGAAGGGCACCGCCTCCTCGTTGAGCTCCAGAGCTGCACAGAGCCGCTCGCGGATGGCGAGCATCCGGGCGGGGATGTTGGAGCGGCGTTGGCGCAGGGACTCCAATTCGGTCTGGAGCGCGCCGTGCTCGGTCTTGAAGCCGTGGAACTCCACATTGGCCTCGGTGAGCCGGTTCTGCACCTGCTCCAGGCGCGGCTCGCAGGCCGCGCGCTCGATCTCCAGCGTGCGGCGGTTGGCAAGAAATGCCTCGGCCCCGGCCGGCTCGGGCAGTTCCAGCTCCCGCGCGAGGGCGTCGTATTGCTCGGCGCGCTTGCGGCGGGCGTCCCGTTCCCGCTGCCGCTCGGCGGTCTCGGCCTTGATGCGCTCCAAGCGGTCGCCGCCGTTCTCGGCGATGGCGCGCTTGAGCTCGTCGCGGCGGCTTTGCTCGCCGCGCCGCGCGTCCTGCAACTCGATGATGCGATTGCCGCACCGGGTCAGCTCCTGATCCAGGTTGTCCAGGCGCCGCTCGATCAGCTCACCTTTGAGTGCGGCGAAAAAAGGCCGCAGGGCATCGCGGCAGGCGCGCAGGGTCTCGATCTCGCCGGCAAGCTCGGCATGACGTTGCGCATCCGCTACCAGCGGCCCCAGGGCCTCGACCTGCGCCTTGGCCTTGAGCACCGCCGCGTGGGCGCGGTTGAGGTCGTCGAAGTGGCCGATCAGCGCTTCGATTCGGGGCTCGACCGGAAAGGCCTCCAGCATATGGCCGCGGACGAAGTCGGTAAGGTTGCCTACGGATTTCATCGAGACCGTCTGGTTGAACAGCTCCAGCGCCTGCTCGTGGCCCAGGCCGAACCGGCGCCGAAAGGCGGCCCCATACGGCGGGAAAGTCTCGTGCAGCTCCACATCGGCCAGGCCGCGCAGGCGTTTGCGCAGGTCGTTGATATCGTTGCCGAAGCCGGCAAAATGCTCGGTGATGCTCAGCGGCCGGTCGGCCACCAGATAGCAACGCGCCGGCTGCCCCTGGGTGTCTTTGTGCCAGAACACTTGGGCCAGGGTGACATGGCGGTCGAAGCCCTCGTTGAAAAAGTGGCCGAGAATGACCGAGTAGCTGTTGTGGTCGCGCAGGGCGACCGCGCGCGCGGCGAGCCCCGCGTCGTCGCGCGCCGATTTGTAGTAGCCGAGCACGTAGGAGCGCAGCGAGCGCTCCCGGGCCTCGGCGCCGGCGGCCTTGTTGTAGGTGATGCGCTGGGCGGGCACCAGCAAGGTGGTAAGGGCGTCCACCAGGGTGGATTTGCCGGAGCCGATGTCGCCGGTGAGCAGGGTGTTCTCACCGCACGGCGGCAGGCTCCACACCCGGTCGTGGAAGGTGCCCCAATTGTAGACCTCGAAGCGGTGCAGGCGGAAACCGGCGCGCTCGTTGGTCTCGGCGAAATCGAGCAGCTCGCCCTGTAACGTCATATCCGGTTCTCCGTCGGCTCGCCGGCCTGGTCGCGATATTCCGCCAGCCGGCGGTCGAACTCCGCCAGCCACTGCGCATCGACATAAGCCTTCAGGATACGCCGTACTTCGAGCTGGTCGCCGCGGTTGCGCAGCCGGCGCAGGAAGCCCAGCTCCACGATCTTGTTGATGTGGCTGTCGATGCGGTCCAGCAGGCGGGCCTGGTTGGCCGTGTCCGGCAGGAATACGCGCATCATATCGACGATCTGATCCCGGGATAGGATCAACCGTGGCTCGCCCCCGCTGGCGTCGTGCTCGGCGAGCTTCTTGCGCAGCAGCGCCAGCAGCAGGCTGACCGGGTAGCTGAGCGGCCGGCGCGGAACCAGCCGCGGCAGCGCCGCCTCACCCTCATCCTGGGGACGTTGGCGCAGATAGGCATACCCTTCGGCCTCATCCAGCATCAGCTCCAGCCCCAACACCGCCACGTAGTCGCGCACCCGGGCCTGCAACTCGAACAGGTTCTGCCAGAGCTCCGGGCTCTGGTCCTTGTAGAGCACGCCCTTGAACAGGGCGACGAGCAGGGGCGGCAGCTGATTGGGAAGGGGGGTGTCGTTCATGGGATCGTTGCGGTGCTGGTCAGCGAGTGTACACGACAGCGGGTAGCTGCGCCCGCCGGGTTCGGCCGGTTTCGTCCGTCCAGGCTACGCTCTGAGGCGTCTGCTCGTCGATGACCGCCTTGCGGTCGGCGGCGGCCAGGCTCAGGTAGGCGACCAACTCCGCCAGCCCCTGCTGCAGCGGATACTCCGCCAGCAGGGTGGTCAGGGCCACCTGCTCCCGGGTTTGCAGGGCGCGGCGGATGTGGGCGCGGAGCCGTTCCCGGTCTACGTAGACCTGCTCGAACAGCGCATCGGCGGCGATGTCCTCGTCGCCCTCCACGAGCACCTGCTGCGCGATCCGGGGTTTGATCGGCGGGCTGTACAGCGGCCGCTCCATGGGCAGTTCGATCCGCGGCGCCGATTCGTCCAGCTGCATGAACGCCGCGGGTGGCGGAGTGGCGCGGATCGCCAGCGCCCGCTGTTCGATCCCGCGCAGCAGCGTCATGATGCGGCGGTTCTCCAGCCAGGCCTGCTCATCGAGGTAGCGGCGCAGCTGCTCGGAGAGTCGGGCCACGGTGCGCTGCGCCGTCTCGCCGGCCTCCAGCCAGTCGTAGTGGATACGGGCGAGGCGCCGGTCCGGGCCCAGCGCGGCGATGGGGTCCAGTGCCAGAATGCGCTCCAGTAAAGTGGTCAGCTCCTCCTGGCGGGCCGGCGCCATCAGGAAGTCCCAGAAGGCCCGGAAGCTTTTGCCCTGATCCGAGTCGGCGATAGCATCGCGTTCGCCGAAGACATCCTCCAGCAACTCACCCTTGGTCCCTTCCCAAGTGGCGATGCGCATGCGCACCTCCCGGTCGAGGTCGCGGAAGTTCTGCTCCACCTGGCGGAAGTCGGCCAGCAGCGCGCGGGCGATACCGGTCATTTGCAGGAAGCGTTCTTTGAGCTGGGTCTCGTCCATGAACTCCAGCCGTCCCGCACGGATCCGGGCGATCTCCTCGTCAATGGCGGCTTTGCGCCGCTCCAGCTCGGCGATCCGGGTCTCGGGATTGGTTTCGGTGCCCTGGACGATCTGGCGCAGCAGGTCGAAGACGGTGAGCAGCCGCGATTCGGTGCCGACGAATTGCTGCTGCTCCAGCCCCGCCAGCCACTGGATGGCCTGCTCCGTAGCCGGTGTGATGTCGAAACAAGGCTCGTCGCGCATCTCGCGGTAGTACTTGCGCAGCCAGCCGCGTTCGTCGCTGGCCCAGTCGTTGAGGTAGTCGAGTGCGCGCTTGGGGAAAGCCTCCCCGCCGAACCGCTCACGCAGCTGGAAAAGATGGTCTTCCAGGCGCGCGACCGCCTCCTCTTCGGGTAGGGTGCGCACGTTCGGCTCGATAAAGCAGCGATGCAGGAAGCCGATGACCAGCGGCCCATGGTTCGCGGCCAGCAAGCGCCAGGCCGGATGCAGGCGGCGCAGCGTCTGAAGATAATCGTGGTCCATCGTTCGGAACGGCGAGTCCATCAGCGTTTCGACGGTGCGTATGAGGCGAGCCGCCATGATCGCACAGGCGGCCCGTGCCGCGCACCGCTGCAGTGCCATTGCATAGTGCAACGCCGCTCGGAGCCCGGCTCACGGACATCGTCAGCTACACCGCCGCGGGGGGGCACCGGGCCAAGATGATAAAGTGGGGCTGCAAGGATCACACTCCGTGACCATCCCCGCAAGAAGGGGGTTCACGGTTTGTCTTCGAACAGTTCACCGAACAGCTCCCATACCTTGTCTTTGGCCTCAGCGAGCGCGACGCGACCCGACGCGGTGATGCGATACAGGCGCCGCGCGCGGCGGCTCGGGCCCTCGGGTTGCATCTCGAGATACCCTTTCTTCACCAGACCGTGCAGCATCGGATAGAGGGTTCCGGGGCTGATCACATAGCCGTGCTGCCGCAGTTCAGCGATCATCCAACTGCCGTAGATCGGCTGTTGCGCGGCGTGGTGCAGCACGTGCAATCGGATCAAGCCGGAATACAAGTCCTTGTCGGCTTCGCTCATGCCAAGGGCCACCATGCCGTAGCCGAACGCGGTCAGCGCCAGCGCCGAGGGCAAGGTAAAGCCGACCCAGGCAGCGAGCGCACCGGGCAGGCCAGCTTTTGCAAGGCCGATACCGATGCCCACCTGGCTGGAGGCCGGGCGGGGGAGGAACTGGCACAGCGCGACGAGATCCGCGTAGGCGGCCTCGTCCAACCAGCGGCGGCGCACTACGAATGCGTCGCGGAAATACCCGAGGTGGGCGATGGGTCCGCCGAACGAGGTCAACCCGAGGCGCAGAAAGGCCAAAAACACCGTAATTGCCGGCTGGCGCGCGAAGGCGTTGCTTACGTGTTCTGCCTTGCTGGCCATGGCGAACTCCCGAACGTCGCTGCGTAGATAGCGGACATAAAATCGAAACTCGATATCGGCTTTCGATTATTATCATCGTGAACGCAGCCGGTAGGGAAACAGAGCCGGCGCTCGTTGTTCTTTCGATTTTTTATTTTTTATCGTGCTGTTCGGGATCCTATCGGTGTTCAAAACGCCGACCGACATCTTTCCGAATATCGATATCCCCATCACGGCGGTGGTCTGGGATTAGTACTATTATTGTAAATAAATACGCTATATTTTGTTATCAGATAGGTGAACGAAGTGGCGGCGGTGATGAACCATTCTCTGACGCTTGAGGGTTTGCGTGAGCAGGCGAGTGCTTGGGAAGCGGAATACAGCGATCCCGCTGGCGTTGGCTACACCAACGCCTCGCTCAGTTCTACCACTGGGTGAGACG
>JAGFJL010000069.1 GCA_024102725.1 Nitrococcus mobilis | reverse complement strand
TCTTCCCCGCCCCGGCGTTCCCAACCAGGGCAATGTTGCGGACATTCTCGGTGGCATAATCGGGCATAGTGTAATCTCCGGGCTGGCAAAGAGCCGAACCACACGGTTTTTTAGCTCCCCCTACTACAGACAGACCTGCGGCCCACGGCTTCTTAAACTCTTAAACTAATGAGAACCAAACAAGCCAGTGCACGATCGACTACCGCTTACGCTCCTTACAGCAACCCTCCAATGGTTCAGGGTTTGTTTGCAACGATTGCACGCACCCCCGCGCCGCCCGTTGCAAGCACGCAATGGGTTTCCCCACCTCTCCTCATACTTAAGATAGAACTTGATCAGAGGCTTTGCCTTCCCGCCTCAGCTCAACGCGGCGCTGCGCCATAAAATTTAGGAACAGCTACAGCTAACAATTTGCAGCCCGCGCCGTAGCCGAGGAATTTTTTGAATATGCAAGCCGAGCGGCGTACTTCGGAGACCCAACGCGGACTGCGGCTGGCGCTCGGTACGGTAGCGGCCAGTGCGGCCGCCGGTGCGGCGCTGGCGGCCGATCTACCGCCGGCGGCTTGCTGGACCGCGGCGATCACCGGGCTGTGCGCGACCTGGTGGGTGCTCGAGCCAATCCCGATACCGGCGACCTCGCTTATCCCGTTCGCGGCCTTCCCGCTCGCCGGGGTGGTCGATCACGCGCGGATCGCCCAAGCTTACGGACACACCCTCGTTCTGCTTCTGCTCGGCGGCTTCATGTTGTCCAAGGCGGTCGAAAAGAGCCGGCTACACCGCCGGCTGGCGCTCGGCATCGTGCGCGTATGCGGGGGTGGCGGTCGTCGGCTGGTTCTCGGGTTCATGCTCGCGAGCTGGGTCTGCAGCATGTGGATCTCGAATACCGCCACCACGGTGATGCTGCTGCCGGTCGCGCTTGCGGTGCTGGAGAGTCGCGAGGCCAAGCCGATCGCGGTTCCGCTCCTACTAGGGATCGCCTACGCGGCTAGCATCGGCGGCATGGCCACACCGATCGGAACCCCCCCGAACGTCATCTTCATGGCCGTTTACGAACAGGCTACCGGTGAGGCAGTGCATTTTCTGGAGTGGATGACGATCGGTCTGCCGGCGGCTACGCTGCTCTTGCCGATCGCGTGGCTCTGGATAACCCGCTCTTTGGGCGGAACCCCGGCGCCGGCGATCCCGCACCCGGGACCGTGGCGCTCCCCCGAAGCGCGCATATTGGTGGTCTTCGGCCTCACGGCGGCGGCCTGGATCTTTCGCACCGAGCCGTTCGGCGGCTGGAACGGCCTGCTCGGCGCCGAAACCGCCTCGGACAGTACGGTCGCGGTGGCCGCAGCCGTGGCCTTGTTCCTGCTACCGGACGGCGAAGGCGGACAGCTTCTCGACTGGAAGACCGCGTGCACGATCCCGTGGGGGTTCTTGATCCTGTTCGGCGGCGGCATCGCCATCTCGACCGCCTTCGAGGTCTCGGGGCTGTCGAGCGCTCTCGGCGCGGCGCTCGGCGGCATAGCGGCCTGGCCGCTGGTCGCGGTGATTCTGGTCTTGTGCCTGGCGGTCACCTTTATGACCGAAGTGACCAGCAACACCGCGACCACCAACCTCCTCATGCCGATTCTGGCCTCCGCCGCGCTCGGCGCCGGCCTCGCGCCCGAGCGGCTCATGCTCCCGGCAGCGCTGAGCGCGAGCTGCGCATTCATGCTGCCGGTGGCCACCGCTCCGAACGCCATCGTCGCCGGCAGCGGTTACCTACGCACCGTCGACATGGCCCGCGAGGGGATCGTACTCAACATCTTCGCCGCCATGGCGCTCACGGCGATGTGCTCGCTGCTCCTGTGAGCGCCCGTGTGCGCAATCCGACCGGTGTCCCTTCAGCCGGGATGGTAGGAGAGTGACCGAAATGGCGTTGATGGACGGGTAATCGGCGGGCTGGTTAACCGGGTACACCCATAGAGCTGGGGAGAAAGGGCGTTTATTTTGCCTATACTTTGACGCGCTCGAGTCTGCCGGTTTAGAGGGCAACGTATATGAATTAAATAATGCGCTGATTACGGCGAGAGACAGGCCCGAGGCGCCGAAACGGTGGGCGTATCCCAAGTGACGACGCGCGAGGTGCCGGCACCAGGACAAATTGGTGGGTTGTCGCGAGCAGGATAAGTCAGCCATGGGCAATGTAACTGAACAGCACGCGGAACGCTTCAACGACAGCTACGAACGCTGCATCGACAACCCGAAGCCACCCGGGTTCTTGTATCGCTTTTACGAAGTCTTCCTGTCCTCGTCCGAGGAAGTTGCGGCGAAGTTTAAGAACACCGACTTCGAAAGGCAGACCCGAGTGCTCAAGGCTTCCTTGTACTATCTGATGTTGAGCTGCAACGGATCGCCGGCGGCAATGGCGCATTTACAACGCATTGCGAGCCTTCACAGCAGACGGCAGCTCGATATCCGTCCCGAATTGTATGATCTCTGGTTAGCCAGCCTACTCCAGGCCGTGCGGGAATACGATCCGCGTTTCGATCAACAAACGGAAACGGCCTGGCGGCAAGTGCTTGGCTACGGAATCGAGTTTATGAGATCCAGATATTGAATATGGAGCAGAAGTATACGGTATCTGCCCTCTATAGTTGCCGGCTCAGACTCGCAATGCATTATTCGCACGAGAATTGCCAGCCAAACTTGCCATTTACTTTCCCCGCAAACCCAAACGCTGCATCGGATACAACTCTGCACGACGATCCGCAAAAGCACTTGAAACGATTCCAAAAAGACAGGGAGGCGCTGAGACGGAGCACGCTGAGGGCAACGTCGCAAGCCAGTCTTGCATTGCGCCGGGCTTGACGACTAACGTATGAAGTTAGCAAAGCCGTCCCGGCTACGCACCGGTTGTCGGAAGTGCGGCCATGAAAGGGGTCGTATTCAATCTGCTGGAAGAGATCGTCACCGCACATTACGGTCTGTCGGCGTGGGATGAGTTGCTGGAGAAAACGCAGCTCGACGGAGCCTATACGTCGCTCGGCAGTTATCCGGATACGGATTTTCGGAAGCTCGTGGCGGCAGCCGCGGCGGCGCACGGCAAATCGAACGATGAAATCGTGCGCTGGTTTGGCCGCGGCGCACTTCCGTTATTGGCTAGACGCTACCCGCACTTTCTCATACCGCACACCCAAACGCGCGCGTTCCTGCTCACGCTGAACGATATCATCCACCCCGAGGTGCGTAAGATTTATCCAGGCGCGGATGTACCCGTCTTCGATTTCGACACGTCCAAAGCGGATAGCCTTGCGATTGGCTACAAGTCGGCGCGCAAACTATGCGCGTTTGCTGAGGGCATGATTGAGGGCGCGGCGGCTCACTACGGCGAACGGGTCGAGATCGCTCAACCCCAGTGCATGAAGCGCGGCGATGAACAATGCCTTTTGATCTGTTCGTTCCAATCGGCCACCCGGGGATAACATCATGACCAGCCCGGACGAGCTCGAGGCAGCCTGGCAAAAGCGCTACGAACGAGAGCGCAAAGCGCGGTTGGAAGCCGAAGCCATCGCTGAGAAGTCCACCCGCGAACTCTACCAACTGATCCAAGATTTAAAGAAGGCCGGCGAAGAATTGCGGCAAGCCAAGGAAGCGGCGCAAGCGGCCAGCGTGGCCAAAAGCAATTTTCTAGCCAACATGAGCCACGAAATTCGCACTCCGATGAACGCCATCATCGGCATGACCGAGTTGGTGCTCGACACCGAATTGACGGACACTCAACATGAGTACTTGGCCATGGTACGCGAAGCCGGCAATTCCCTGCTGTCCTTGTTGAACGACACACTCGATTTTTCCAAGATCGAAGCCGGCAAGCTGGAACTCGACTCCGATGTGTTCGGCTTGCGCGAACGCCTCGGCGACGCCATGAAATCGTTGGCGTTCCGCGCCCATAGCAAGGGCCTCGAGTTGGCCTGTCACGTCCACCCCGAAGTACCGGATGTGCTCCTCGGGGACGCCGCGCGATTGCGGCAGGTCATAGTCAACCTGGTCGGGAACGCAATCAAATTCACCACTCAAGGCGAGGTGGTGCTCGAAGTCGCCTGCACGTCGCAAACGAACGACGCGGCGGACCTTCACTTCACGGTCACCGACACCGGCATTGGCATTCCCGCCAACAAGCTGGAGAGTATCTTCGACTCATTCGAACAGGCTGATATGTCGACGACGCGCCAATTCGGCGGCACGGGCTTGGGGCTGGCCATCTCTTCACGGTTGGTGGAATTGATGGGAGGCCGCATCTGGGCCGAAAGTGAGCTGGGACGCGGCAGTGGCTTCCACTTCACAGTGAAGTTCCCGCTGGCGGCTGAACGGCCGAGTGAAGCGCAGCCCCTCCAAACCGTTTTCCCACACGATGTGCGCGCTCTGATTGTCGACGACAACGCCACGAATCGTCTGATCCTCAACGAGATGCTGAGCAATTGGGGCATGCAGGCGACAGCCGTTGCCGCCGTGGCTGAAGGGCTTGCGGCGTTGCGCGCGGCTTACGATGCAAGACGGCCGATTCACCTTGTAATTACCGATTGCCACATGCCCGGCGAAGACGGTTTCGACCTGGCTGAAAAGATCAACCGGGACAGCCGACTCGCGGATGTCCAGTTGATCATGCTCACCTCTGGCAGCGAACCAGACGACATCAGGCGTTGCGAACAATTAGGGGTTGCCGCGCACTTGCTCAAACCGGTTAAACAATCGGAACTGTTAGACGCCATCGGCTCGGCGCTTGGCCTGCAAGTGGCCGAAGCAGAGGTGCCGGTCGATGAGGTGCGACAGCTTAGCGCGTTGCGGATCCTTCTTGCCGAAGACAGCATCGTCAATCAAAAGTTAACTCTCGGCTTGCTGCAAAAGCATGGCCACGATGTCACAGTCGCCAATAATGGTAAGCAGGCTGTGGCCGCCATCGATCGAGATCACTTCGACGTCGTGCTGATGGATATTCAAATGCCAGAGATGGATGGATTGGAAGCCGCGGCGGTGATCCGAGCGAAAGAGACGAAGAGCGGCCAACACGTGCCCATCATCGCACTGACGGCCCATGCCATGGCAGGGGACCGCGAGCGGTGCTTGGAGGCCGGAATGGACGGCTACGTCAGCAAACCCATCCGTGCCCGGGAACTGTTCGACACCATAGCCGCGCTCATCGCCACAGAAGCGCCGGCACGGGCCGGCGAAACGCCCCCTGCAGCGCAGGGGCAAGCCAAAGCAGAGCCGGTCACTTTCGCCGGCGAACTCATCCACTGGTCCGTGGCACTGCAAACGGCACAAGGCAACCAGGATTTTCTGAAAGAGCTGGTGCAACTCCTACTGGAGGAGTCTGCGAAGCTGTTCGTCGAAATTCACACCGCCATCGAGGAGCAGGATGCGAAGGCCCTGCAACGCGCCGCCCATACGCTCAAGAGCTCCTTGAAAGCCTTGGGGGCCAGTTCTGTCGCGCAAGCTGCCGAACGCCTCGAGATCATCGGGCGCGAGAACCAACTGATTGGCGCTGACGAGGCGGCTTCATTGCTGCACCAACGGTTCGATTCGCTCAAGATTGAACTGCTCGCCTTTCTCGCGGGAAAACAACCGTCGCTTAGGGAAAAAGACCCCGCAACCGCTTCGCGCTCTCCACACGATGGAGCGCTTCGATCATAGCTGCGGTGCGTACATCAACCTTATTTTCCTGGGCGCGCTGCAAAGTACGGCGAAAAGCGTTTGTCAAGATGTCGCGCAGCCGCGCATTGACCTCCTCCAGGGGCCACATGAAGTTCTGCAGACCCTGTACCCATTCGAAATAGGAGACGATGACCCCACCCGCATTGCCCAGGATGTCTGGGAGCACGAAGATGCCACGCTCGTTCAATATCTCGTCCGCCTCGAGCGTCGTGGGTCCGTTGGCGCCTTCCGCCAGAATCTTGCAAGTGAGCTGTCCAGCGTTTTCCGCAGTGATCTGATTTTGCAATGCACAGGGAGCAAGGATGTCGCAGGGCAGCGCCAACATCTCGCGGTTGCTAATTTCCTCTCCAAAGGGGCAGCCGGCGAGCAGTTGGTGCTCACGCACGTAGTCCCATAGCTTGGCGATCGGCAACCCGTCCGGATGGTAGATTGCCGTGTTCACATCGCTCACCGCCACCACCTTGGCGCCGCACTCGGCGAGAAAAGCGGCGGCATGTGCGCCCACGTTACCGAAACCCTGGACCACGGCCACGGACTTAGCGATGTCGACGGTGAGATGCCGACAGACCTCCTCGATCAGATAGACCAAGCCGCGCCCTGTTGCTTCGTTACGTCCGAGCGAGCCGCCGAGGACGATCGGCTTGCCGGTCACCACGGAGGGCACGGAGTAGCCGACATGCTGGCTATACGTGTCCATTATCCACGCCATAACCTGCTCACTGGTCCCCATATCGGGCGCCGGGATGTCCTTGTCGGGGCCAATAATGCCGATGAACTCCAAGGCATAGCGTCGCGTCAACCGCTGCAGCTCACTGTGGGTCAGCCCGTTCGGGTCGATCCGCACCCCGCCCTTGGCGCCACCGAAGGGCAGGTTCATGAGGGCGCATTTCCAGGTCATCCACATGGCCAAGGCCGCGACCTCGCCGAGGTTGACGTCTTGATGGTAACGGATGCCACCCTTGGTCGGGCCCATGGCCAGCACGTGCTGTACCCGATAGGCGAAAACCGTTTCCACCTGCGCTCGCTCATCCCGCCTAAATGGCAGAGTGGCGATCTGAGAACGCTCGGGAAACAACAGCCGCTGGCGGATGTTGTCGTCGAGGCCGACGATGTGGGCGGCCTTGAGAAATTGCTGTTGGGCAAGGCGAAACATAGCCGAGGACCACTCGGCGCCGCGCGCACGGGTCCGCTCGATGGCATAGTGAATGGAGCGGATCAGGGAGGTCTCATTGATTCGCTCCTTGAGTAGAAAATCTTGTGCGCCGCTTTCGACCGCCTTGCCGGCCAGACTCACGTCGTCGAGTGCGCTTTGAATAACGATGGGGATGTCGAGTGCCTGGGCGCGAACACGATAGAAGGTGTCGAGCGCCTCACTGTCGGGAAGCATGAGGTCCAGCAGAACGACATCGATGCCGCCGAGGGCGAGACGCTGGAGCGCAGCCGCTATGCGGTCGACCGCCACCACCTCGAAGACAGGCCGCCTCGACTGGCCCAGCAGCCGCTGTATCAACCGCGTGTAAAGCGGATTGTCTTCTACCAGAAGAACGGTGATGGGTTTGTCGGCCATAGCGGCTTCCTCCGCGAGCGACTGAGGCTATCAACAATGATAGTGCCTCTCGCGGGTGCTCGCCCTTGGCCGGTTCGAAGCGACCCCGCACAAACGCCCCGCGCCGCAGCTGACACCAAGCCCTGGCTAACGGGATCGCGAGCTGAGCAGGTGCCGCCGCTTAGCGATGTCCGCTCGAATGAGGAGTTCGGCACGAAGCGCCGGTGCCCCGACAAGCCATCAATAAATAGTGGTCTGTCCCTTATTTGTCCGGCCCGGGCCGCGTTCTGGGCCCGGGCCAATGGAGTTCACCAAACTTAGGACTTAGCGGCGCTTTGCTGTTTTGCCTCCTGCAGCAGAGCCTCGACCGCCTGGGCCACGTGGCCGGCGGCCTCGGCCGACTCGATCCGTGTGCCGATGCGCGCGAGCTTCGCGGCTTGCTTCAACATGCGGGCAGCCGTTTCACTGGCCTCCATGTCGTGGATTGCGCCCTTTCCCATGCCCTTGCAGGGATTGCCGACCGCATCATCGAAGCCTTTCCCCTGCTCGCCGACCAGACAGTTAACCACGTGCTGAAGATGCATCCGATGCTTTTCCAGCGTGTCCGCCTTGGCGGCGAAACCCGCGTGCTCTGTAGCTGTTTCCAGTTCCTTCATGCCGTGGCTCGTTGCGAGCGCGAGGCTCGTGGCGAGCAGGCCCGCCGCGAGGGTGAGAGATAAGCCGAATCGAGTTGCCACATGTCTGTGCATTGTGCTGCACCTCCGCTTGCATAGATCGCTCGACAAAACCCGGTTGCTGGACTTGCTGTGCCCTCATCCCGAGTCGCAACTGCTCACCCCCTTCGAGAAACCATAGATCATTCCATGCGGATCCGCCGCCGTTCGTGCAGGAATCGAATTGCCATTAGTCTTCGAATGCCTCTGGAGAGCCCATATGTTCGGTATGGCATTGATCGTGCCCCGAGAGGACCCGGATCACCCGACAATCGGCCACCCGGCCACCGCGGCACGCACTTGCCATGCGCTGCAGCTCATGGCGCAACAGCTCCAGGCGTTTGAGGCGGCTTTCGATGGCGGCGAGGTTGGTACGCGCGATGCGGTCGATCTCGGCACAGGACTGATCGGGATAATCCGCCAGCATCAGCAACTCACGGATCTGCTCGAGGCTGAACCCAAGCTCCCGAGCGTGGCGGATGAAGTTCAAACGATCCAGATGCTGGACCGTGTAGCGCCGTTGATTGCCGCAGGTGCGCCGCGGCTGCGGCATCACGCCGATACGCTCATAGTGGCGGATGGTCTGTATCGAGCAGCCGGTACGTCGGGACAAAGCACCGATCGAAAGCCCATTTGGCATCGTCGTTCTCGCTTGAACCTACAACGACTATAGGTTTTATCCTAACAAACGCTGATCACGTGCATTCCGAATTCGGCGAATGAATAATGCGCGATGCCGCCCCATACTCCTTCGCGACAAAACGAGGATAACAATACCGGCGCCCTGCTGTGGAGCCTGCTTCTGACCCTCGTATTCGCCGCTGTCGAGGCGGTCGGCGGAATACTCTCGGGCTCGCTCGCCTTGCTGGGCGACGCCGGCCACATGGCCACCGATTCGCTCGCGTTGGGCTTCGGTGCCCTGGCGGCCTGGCTCAGCCGCTACCCGCCGACGATGCGCCACTCCTATGGGTTGCAACGCTTCGAGCTGCTCGGCGGGTTGGTCAACGCGCTTTTCATGCTCGGCGTGGTGGCTTGGCTTGCCTACGAGGCCGTGCAGCGACTCGCGGCACCGCAGCCGGTCGCGGGGGGCACCGTGATGATCGTCGCCGCCGTCGGTTTGAGCGTGAATTTGCTGGTGCTGCGGATTCTGCACAGAGGCGCGCAAAGCTTCAATACCCGCGGGGCGATTTTGCATGTGCTCGGCGATTTATTGGGCTCGGTGGCGGCACTGGCCAGCGGCACCGTCGTCTTTTTCACCGGTTGGACCCCCATCGATCCCCTGTTGTCGCTGGTGATCGGAGTGCTGATCCTGGGCTCGACGGGCAAGCTCCTGCTCGAGGTCTTACATGTCTTTCTCGAAGGAGTTCCCCCGCACGTAGATCTGGCCGAGGTCGGCCAGACACTGGCTGAGCTCGAGGGCGTCGAGGAAGTGCATGATCTGCATATCTGGACTCTGGCCTCCGGAAATCATGCCCTGTCGGCGCATATCTATATCCGCGATATGGGCTGCTGGCCGCAATTGCTGACCGCCATACAAAAATTGCTTAGGCACGAGTACGCGATCACGCATGCCACGATCCAGCCCGAACCCACCGCAGCCATCACCTTCAAGCCGCTGAGTGATGTCGTACGCGAACTAAAAACACCGCGCCGCGATCGGCCCCGGTCCCATAATCCCACCTAAGCCCCCGCATCCAGTCTTCTACCCGGCATTACGTCAGCCGGTGTCATCCGTTCATGGCCGCCAAGCTCGCCAACAACGAGTGCAGCGCCGTAGCGCACCCGATCCGGGACCACCTAGTGTCATGTCACGCATTAAACGTCTGATATAGGCGCTTCAGTTTGATGCGTGCGTCTTGCGCGGTGAACTGCCAGTTCACCTTCGCCTGGAGTTGATCGCGATGCATCTGCCAGGCTGAGACCTGCTCGCGCAACTCTGCAATGGTGTCGATTCGTCGATTCAGGCATTGGCTGATCATCACATTGAGCTCGATTTCGGCCACATTGAGCCAACTGCCGTGCTTCGGTGTGTAGACGAACTCAAAACGGTCCCAGAGGGCTTTGGCCTGATCCGGGGGAAAGGCTTCGTATAGCGCACCCGCTCTGTGGGTGTTCAAGTTGTCCATGATCAGCGTGATCCGCTCAGCATCAGCG
>JAGFJL010000058.1 GCA_024102725.1 Nitrococcus mobilis | reverse complement strand
TTCTTTCGCCTGGCTGGAGAAGTGCCGCCGGTTGTGGAAGAACCGCGAGCGAAAGCTCAACACCAGCTTGCAGTTCGTCCACCTCGCCTTCCTCGTCCTGCTGCTCAGAAGAGCGTAAACAGGCTCTAAGGAGACTCTGGAAAAGCAGACGGGCGAATTCGCTTCTCGGGTAGCGGGAGGCACGCTCGCTTTCCTGTTTCGCGACTTGGAGGCGAGACGGCGACGAGGGCTGTAGTGCGGAGCATGCGGCAAAGGCCGGGTGCGACATTTTGTCGCATTGTCTCCAAAGGCCGGCTCCCTATAATACCGTCGGGTTGATCAGCACGGCTGGCCGCGCTCCGCCTGAGGTGGCGCCGCTGTACCGTAGGCCATAAGGAGGGCGGCTGCGATGCCGCAAAGCTTGCATGCACTCACCTGGACACGGCGCATTCTCCTGCTTACGAGCCTGGGGCTTGCCGGCGCTCTCGCCGTGGTCGAGGTGGCACCGGCTGCACAAGCCGCGGCGGCTGCGCTGGAGTTATCCGAGCCGGTTACGCTCACGCGGGCCGACGCCCGCAACCCCACGATGGCCGTCGACCGGCGCTCAGGGACGGTGTATTTGGCTTGGGCGCAGGAAACGCCGGGGACGGATGCCGCAGCGAAGGGCGGTGAGCAGGGAGACGATCCCGAGGTGCAAGCATTGCTGGCGCGTTCGGAGGACGGCGGGCGCCGGTTCGGTGCTCCGGTGGTGGTCAACACGCCGCAGGAGCATGTGGTGTCTCATACCGTGAGCCCGACCCGTGTCGCGGTGGGTCGGAAGGGCGAAGTGTATGTGCTTTATCAGCATCGCGACGTGGACTACAAGCCCGGTGGTTGGCCTTACGGTCGCAACGTCTTCCGGCTCGCCGTGTCGCACGATGGCGGACGCCGTTTTGCCGCCCCCGTGGATGTGGCGAGTGAGGCGCTCGAGGGTGTGCCGACGTCGGTTGGAATGCTCAACCTGTTCGTCGCCCCGCAAGGGACGCTTTATGTCTCATTCCTCGATTTTCGGGAGCGACTTGGGTACTTTCTCGAGCACCAAGAGGCTCCGCCATGGGATCGAACTCCGCCCACCCAGCTGCGTGTGGCCCGCTCGCGGGATGGCGGCAAGAGCTTCGAGGCGAGCCGGCTCGTGTCTAAACCGACCTGCGTCTGCTGTGGGACCCAGATGGCCCAGGGTGTAGACGGGCCATTGTACGTCACCACCCGTGGGGCATGGAAAGAGCTCAAAGGTTCCGTGGACGAGGTTCGCGATCTTTTCATCTCCACCTCACGCGATGAAGGTATGAGTTGGTCCAAGGCTGCCAAGATTCACGACGATCGTTTCAAGATCAGCGGCTGCCCGGACGTCAGCTCAGGACTTGCGGTCGATGCGCATGGGCGGTTGCATGCCGCCTGGTATACGGGTACCGAATCCCATCCCGGAGTGTTCTATGCGCGCTCGGATGATGAGGGGCAGACCTTCTCGAAGCCCATCACCCTGCTCAACGATGACTGGGTCCCTTATGGGGATGTCAAGCTCGCTCTGGATGGCGAAGACAATGCCTGGGTTGCTTTCGAGGATCGCCGGGGCGAGGAGGATCGAATCCAGATCGCCCGGATCTCACCGCACGGCGAGGTGACGTTCTCGGCGAGCTGGCCGGGTACGGCCCCAGATATTACTGCGCTCGACGAGACCGCGCTGGTTAGCTGGAGCACGCAAGCGAGCGAGAGCCATATGGCCAAACATATGGCCGGTGGCGCGATCAAGGCTCGGCTCGTCCGCCTCGGGCAAGGTGCAGAGCAATGAGCGGGCTGCGTTTGGTTCGCCGAGGCGGCGGCTTTGTTGCGGCCCTGGTTGCTACGGTCATCGCTTTGGCTTGGGGGCTACCGGCTGGAGCCACGACGCGACCCGCGCCGGAGTATACGGCGCGGGTGCTCGGCGGCAGCGAGGAAGTGACGCTCGCTTCGCTGCGCGGCCAGGTGGTCCTGCTCAACACCTGGGCCACCTGGTGCGTTCCCTGCCGCCAGGAAATGCCGGGCTTCGAGGCCCTTTACCGCAAATACCGGGAGCGCGGCTTCACGGTGGTTGGGGTCAACATCGACGAAGGGCGCACCGATGCAAGCGTCGAGCGCTATATTGAAGCGCTCGAAGTGAGCTTCCCGATCTGGCGTGATGCCCGCAATCGTTTCAGTAAGCGCTTTCGGGTGTTGGGCGTGCCGGAGACCTTCCTCATCGACCGTGCCGGCCGTATCGTGCACCATTGGCGCGGCCTCATGCTGCCTGATGCCCCGCAAAACCTGGAATTGATCGAAGCCGCACTCGAGGCACCGGCGCAGGCGGCGCAACCGTGAGCCGCGCGGCAGGGTGGTTCGGCGCGCTGTTTGTCTGCCTGGATGTCGTTCGCCTGGGGCAAACCGCCGAGGGCGGGGTACAGTGTGGGTTTTAAGGGTTGGGTCTTGGGGTTTTAAGGGTTGGGTCTTGTAATACAACATTCCAAGCGTCTGGGAGATGTGCGATTCCAAGACAGTAGCTTACTCGGCACCGGGCAGTCCTGAGCTCTTCGATGGCGTTGCGCCGTGCTTGATCCGATATGGCTCGGTCTGTTGAGATCGGGGTACAGGCTTTGCGCGGTGCATTCAAGCCGCATTAGCTTGGGAGCAATCTCGAAGCGAGGGAGGGAGATGGCACAATCGCGACCGCGTCATTATTTTGCCTACGGCTCGAATTTGCACCCGCTGCGGCTGGGCCGACGCACCCCGTCCTGCCGACTGCTGGGCGTGACGGAACTTGCGGGCTACCAACTGCATTTTCATAAACGCAGCGATGCCGACGGCTCGGCCAAGTGCAATGTCCTGCCAACCGACGAGCACCAGCATACGGTCATGGGCGCCGTCTATCAGCTTGACGCGGAGGACCAGGCCGTCTTGGATCGTATCGAGGGTCTGGGCCCGGGTGGCTATGAGCGGCGCACGGCGGCGGTGGTCTTGGCGGGCCAACGCACGCCGGTGTTTTTCTATGCCGCGCTGGAGACCCATATCGAGGCCCGGCTGGCCCCTTTTACTTGGTACCGTGATCTCGTTTGGTACGGCGCGGTCTGGCACGGTTTCCCGGCGAGCTATGTGGAGCGCATTCGCCGGGTGGTGGCATGCGCCGACCCCGACTCCGCGCGCTCGGCTGAGCATCAAGTGCTGTTCCAGGCGATGCGGGCTTGGCGCCCGGAACACGGCTACGTGTAACCGTGCAGCGGGTCTACACGGCGTCGGATCTGCTCATCGTCGGTCATTTGGCCGAGATATTGAAACGGCGCAACATCAATCACGTCGTGCGCAACTTCTACCTCACCGGTGGTGCCGGCGAGCTGCCGCCTACAGCCATCTGGCCCGAGCTCTGGGTGGATGACGAGGACTACGAGCTGGCGCGGCGGCTGATCGGCGAAGTGCTCGGCACCAACAGCTTGCCGGCGTCCGCTTGGGTGTGCCCCGGTTGCGGCGAGCGGATCGAAGGCCAATTCGCCGCCTGCTGGAACTGCGCCAACCCGGCGCCGCCCGAGGACTGACGGCGCGTCTGCTTTTGCGCTGAGCGCCCAAGGCGGATAATCTGCGGCGCCATGATTACACTGCGAAATATTACTCTGCGCCGCGGTCCCGAGCCGCTCCTGGAAGAGGCCAATCTGGTCGTCCACCCTGGCCACAAGATCGGCCTCGTAGGCATGAACGGTTCGGGCAAAAGCTCCCTGTTTGCGCTGCTGCTTGGCGAATTGCAGGCCGATGCCGGTGACTTGGCATTGCCCAGCGGCCTCGCCGTCGCGCATATGAGCCAGCAGACCCCGGCGCTCGCGCGCGCGGCCATCGACTACGTCCTCGACGGCGATGCACAGCTGCGCGAGGTGGAGCGCGCGATGGCCACGGCCGAGGCCTCGGGAGAGGGTGAAGCGATCGCCGCCAGCCACGCCCGCTTCGATGCCATCGACGGTTACAGCGCCCGGGCCCGCGCCGCGGAACTGCTCGACGGGCTCGGTTTTGCGGCCACCGAGCAGGTGCAAGCGGTCAAGGAATTCTCCGGTGGCTGGCGGGTGCGGCTGAATCTCGCCCGCGCGCTCATGCAGCGCTCGGATCTGCTGCTGCTCGACGAGCCGACCAACCATTTGGACCTGGAGGCGGTTTTGTGGCTCGAGGCCTGGCTGCGTGCCTATCCGGGCACGCTCCTGCTCATATCCCATGACCGCGAATTTCTGGATGCGGTCATTGACGGAATCGTGCACATCGAGCAGCGGCAGTTGAGTTACTACCGAGGTGGCTACAGCGAGTTCGAGCGGCAGCGGGCGGCCCAACTCGCCCAACAACAGGCCCTGCGCGATAAACAGCAGCGGGAGATCGCGCACCTGCAGCGGTTCATCGACCGGTTCCGGGCCAAGGCGAGCAAGGCGCGCGCCGCGCAGAGCCGGGCCAAGGCATTGGAACGCATGGAACGCGTCGCTCTGGTGCATGTGGACTCGCCGTTCCAGTTCGCATTTCCGCAGCCGCCGAAGGCCTCCAACCCCATGCTGCAGCTTGAGGAGGTCGCGCTTGGTTATGCCGATCGAATCGTACTGTCCGGTATCCGCCTGAGCCTGCGTCCGGGCAGCCGGATTGGTCTGCTGGGGCCGAACGGTGCCGGCAAGTCCACTTTGGTGCGAGCCTTGGCAGGAAAATTAGCACCTAGGGGTGGGCTGCTGACCCGCAGTCCGCGCCTCGAGGTGGGCTACTTTGCCCAGCATCAGCTCGAGCAGCTCGACGCCGCGGCGAGCCCGCTGCAGCATTTGCAGCGCCTGGCCCCGGCGGCGCAGGTGCAGGAGTTGCGGGACTTTCTGGGTGGCTTTGGCTTCTCGGGCGAGCAGGCCACTGCGGCTTGCGCGCCGCTTTCCGGTGGCGAGCGGGCGCGGCTCGTGCTGGCCTTGCTGGTTTGGCAACGCCCCAACCTGTTGCTTCTCGACGAGCCGACCAACCATCTGGATTTGGCGATGCGCCACGCCTTGGTCGTGGCGCTGCAAGGCTTTGCCGGGGCGACGGTCACCATCGCCCACGATCGCCATTTGCTCAATAGCACGGTAGATGAGTATCTGCTGGTGAACGATGGGGGTGTGCAGCGCTTCGACGGCGATCTGGACGACTATCGGCAGTGGCTC
>JAGFJL010000057.1 GCA_024102725.1 Nitrococcus mobilis | reverse complement strand
TTCTTTCGCCTGGCTGGAGAAGTGCCGCCGGTTGTGGAAGAACCGCGAGCGAAAGCTCAACACCAGCTTGCAGTTCGTCCACCTCGCCTTCCTCGTCCTGCTGCTCAGAAGAGCGTAAACAGGCTCTTATGAAATGATCCGTATGGCCGGTTAGCCGCCACGAAACTTTTCCTGGATCTGCAGCACCATTCCATAAATCACTGGCAACACCAACAGACTCAAGGCCATAACACTCACCAAGCCACCCACCATGGGAGCGGCAATGCGTTGCATAGTCTCGGCTCCGGTGCCCGAACTCCACATGATAGGCAAAAGGCCACCGATGGTAGAAACCCCCGTCATGGTGACCGGACGCACCCGTTCCGAGGCTCCCGCATAGACCGCAGCCATGATGTCTTTGGGTGACAGGCGGAGCGCGGGCTGCGAACCGGGCGCGCTTTCTCCTTCTTGGCCCGCTGCGTTCGCTAGCTTTTCCTGACGGCGCCTGGCTACTTCCTGATCGATAAAGGTCAGCACCAATATGCCTGTTTCAGCGCCCACACCCGCCAAGGCAATGAATCCCACCCCTACGGCCACGGATAAATTATAGCCGAGCCAGTACACCAGCCAGAGGCCGCCAATGAGGCCAAAGGGGATCGAGAGCAGCACAATCATCGGCTCCGTCAGGTTGCGGAAGTTAAGGTAAAGCAACAGGAAAATAATGAACACGGTCAAAGGGGCTATAAGCTGCAGTCGCTTAGCCGCCCGTGCCATGTATTCGTACTGGCCGGACCAGGTAATCGTGTACCCTGGGGGAATATCTACTTCGCGTTGCACCACCTCCTTGGCCTTGGCGACGTAACCGCCGATGTCCGAGGTCTTGAGGTCCACGTATACCCAGGCATTGGGACGGGAGTTCTCACTTTTGATAACAGGCGGCCCTCGATGCAACCGAAGATCCGCCACTTGGGACAAAGGGATCTGAGTATCAGTGGGCGTCGGGATCAATACCCGTTTCAGCTGAGCCAGGTTATCGCGCAGCTCCCGTGGGTAGCGCAGATTCACGGGGTAGCGCTCCAGCCCTTCCACGGTTTCGGTGACATTCATTCCGCCGATGGCGGTCTGGATGACATCTTGCACATCCCCCACGGTCAGCCCGTAACGGGCCGCCTTTTGGCGATAGATCTTAAAGTCCAGGTAGTAGCCACCCGCCGCTTTGTCCCCGAACGCGGACAGAGTTTCTGGAAGCGCTTTGAGCGCTCGCTCTATCTCGCCGGCCACCTGTTCCAGCACCGCCAGATCAGCTCCGCTGAGCTTGATGCCCACCGGTGTTTTAATGCCCGTGGAGAGCATATCGATGCGGGTCTTGATCGGCATGGTCCAAGCATTGGTCACACCTGGAAAGCGAATCGCCGCATCCATTTCATCCATCAGCTCTTTGGTGGTCTTGGTGGGGTCCGGCCATTCATCCTTGGGCTTAAGCTGCACCGTGGTTTCGAACATGGAAAGGGGCGCCGGATCGGTTGCTGTATCCGCCCGCCCGGCCTTGCCAAAGACATGCCGCACCTCGGGGAAAGTGCTCAGGATCTTGTCGGTCTGCTGCAAAACCTCCTTGGCCTTAGTGATCGAGATACCCGGATAGGTGGTCGGCATGTAGAGAATATCGCCCTCATCCAAAGGCGGCCTGAACTCACTGCCAAAATTGGCTATTGGATAGGCCGTCACCCCAAGCAACGCCAAGGCAATCACCAAGGCGGTTTTACGGAACCGCAAGGCTTGCCACAGCAGCGGGGCATGGAGGAAGTGGAGCAGGCGATTGGCCGGGTTCTTTTTCTCAGGAAGAATCTTGCCCCGGATGAAATAGCCCATCAAAACCGGAACCAGCGTGATAGCAAGAAGGGCCCCGGCGGCCATGGAATAGGTGGCCGTGAAAGCCAGCGGCTTGAACAGCCTGCCTTCCTGGGCTTCCAAGGTGAAGATCACCAGGTAGGAGACCGTCATGATGATAAGGGAGAAAAACAGCGAGGGGCCGACTTCCTTGGCAGCCGCTCCCACCGTCGTCCAACGCTCGCCGCGGGTAAGCGCGCTGCCTTTCTCAGAGGCGGCACGCTCCAGGTGCTTGTGGGCGTTCTCGATCATCACGATGGCGCCATCGACCATGGCGCCGATGGTGATCGCGATGCCGCCTAACGACATGATGTTGGCGTTAATGCCTTGCCACTTCATGATGATAAAGGCGATGAGGACCGCCACTGGCAAAGCTAAAATGGCGACCAAGGAGGAGCGGGCATGGAACAGGAAGAATACGATGATAAGGCTGACTAAGATCGCTTCCTGCAGCAGTGTGCGCTGGAGATTGTCTACCGCCCGCTCGATGAGAGCACCGCGATCATAGGCGGGTACGATCTCGACACCTTTGGGAAGCCCTTGCTTTAACTCCTCTAGCTTGGCACGTACCCGCTGGATGGTGGCGAGGGCATTTTCGCCGTATCGCATGACGACCACCCCGCCGGCGACTTCCCCTTCGCCATTGAGCTCAGCGACGCCGCGGCGCAATTCCGGTCCCAAATGCACGTGGGCTACGTCCTGCAGGCGGATCGGCGTGCCTTGCTTATCCACTCCCACGGGGATGTGGTTGATATCTTCAATAGATTGGATATAGCCGAGCCCCCGAACCATGTACTCAGTCTCGGCCATCTCCACTAGGCGCCCGCCGACATCCCGGTTGGAACGCTTAATCGCGTGTTTCACCTTGGAAAGGGGGATGTTGTAGGCCAGTAAGGCATTGGGATCGACTTCCACCTGGTATTGCTTGACATACCCGCCGATGGAGGCCACTTCCGCCACGCCGAGGACAGTCTGCAGAGGATAGCGCAAATACCAGTCCTGGATCGTACGCAGTTGCGCGAGATCGTGTTTCCCGCTGTGGTCGACCAAGGCATATTCGTAGACCCAGCCCACCCCCGTCGCGTCGGGGCCCAGGGAAGGATTCACCCCGGCCGGAAGCCTGCCGCGGACATAGTTGAGATACTCGAGGACCCGGGAGCGGGCCCAGTACATGTCGGTGCCGTCCTCAAAGATGATGTAGACAAAGGAAAGCCCGAAGAAGGAGTAGCCGCGCACCACCTTCGCGTGCGGCACCGCCAGCATTGCCGTCGTCAGGGGATAGGTGATTTGGTCTTCTACGACCTGGGGCGCCTGGCCCGGATAATCGGTAAACACGATGACCTGCACATCCGAGAGGTCCGGAATGGCGTCCAGGGGGATATTCTTGAGCGTCCAGAGGCCGACGGCAACCACGAGCACCGCAGCGATCAGGATCAGGAACTTGTTCCGCAGGGATGCCTCGATAATGAGCCTAATCACCCGCTGCGCCCTTCCGATCGGAATTCACTGAGGAGCCTTGCCTATGCATAACTGGATTGTTCTCCCTGCTCTCCTTGTCCTTCACCTCTTTATCCGATCCATTCTGGTGTTTCGAATGCTGATCAGTAGGGACTGTTAAAGCCCCCATCTTAGGCTCTCTCATCTTGGCGGTGGCTTCACGCAGCTTGGACTCGGAGTCAATGAGAAACTGGCTTGACGTGACTACCTTTTCGCCTGGTTTGACTCCCGCCACGATTTCGGTAAAGCCATCGGCTGACACGCCAATCTTCACTTCTCGCGGCTCGAATTTGCCGGGAGCACGCACCACGAACACCTGGTCACGAGCGCCGGAGCGGACGATGGCTTCTTCCGGCACCACCACCGCATCTATTTGCTTGCCGGCATGAATGGTGACATTGGCAAACATCTGCGGCTTCAACACCATGTCGGGATTATCGAATTCCAGACGCAGCCTGGCGGTGCGTGTTTTTTCCTCCAAATAAGGATATATATAAGCAACCGTGCCTTGAAAAATCCGACCGGGAACTGCAGCGACGCGCATTACGGCCTCATCCCCGACTTGGACCCAAGGCAGCTCGTACTCATAAACATCGACATAGACCCACACCCGGGACAGGTCCGCCAACTTATACAACTCCGTTTTAGGCGTTACATATTGGCCTTCCCGGACTCCGATCTGCAGGACGACTCCGTCAAAAGGGGAATGGATGTGCAGGTTTTTAAGAACCTTGCGGGTCTGTTCCAAATCATGGATTTGGTGCTCTGGGACGTCCAATAATTGCAGCCGCTCGCGAGTACTGTGCATCAGTTCCTCCGCTCCCTTGCGGATATCTGAATACGGGCTCGCCTTGAGGGCTTCCAGGTTGCGCAGCGCCAGGAGATATTCTTGCTGGGTCGCGACCAGCTGCGGCGAATAGAAGCTGAGCAGCCACTCGTCTTTTTCTACTTCCACGCCGGTCTTATCGACAAACAGCTTCTCGATCCATCCCTCGGTTTTGGGATGCGGACGCGCCAGCCGCTCTTCATCGTAATCGACGCGACCTACCGCGCGCACGCTGCGACTCAATGTTCGGCGTTTTGCTTTAGCGGTGCGCACTCCGATATTCTGCACAATGACCGGGTCGATCTTTACCGTGCCCGCAGGCGCATTTCCACCGTTTTGCTCGCCTGCGTAAACAGGGACGTAATCCATTCCCATCTCATCCTTTGCGGGCATGGGCGAGGTAATCTCTGGATTCATCGGATGGCGATAAAAGAGCGGCTCTTTGGCAGGCGCCTCGGCCGTTGATTTCGTCTCCTTTTCGGCCGTGAAGCTGCCATACCAATAGCCACCGCCGATTCCTACCGCCAAGGCGGTCAGAGAAACCAGCACGATGAGGCTAACCATTCGTTTACTCATCGAGTTTTCTCATTAATTCGTTCCTCACCGGTGGCCGCGCTCAAAGCCGCCAGGGCTTGGTGGGCTTCAGCCAGTGCTTTCCAGTACTTGGTCTCAAAGTTGTAGAGCGTGATCTGGGCATTGACCAGGTTCAGGAAATCCACCTTGTTCACTTGATAACCGGCCAACATGGAGGCAACGGTTTGCCGTGCCTGAGGGATAATCCCGGTCTTGAACAAGAGAAACTGCTCCCGGGACTCTCGGTAGTTAGCCAGCGCCGTAGAAATTTCCCGACGCACCTGCTGGCGCCTGTCCTGCAGGGAATAGATTTGCTCGAGCACCTCGCTGGAGCGTTGATCCACAGCCTTGGCCTGCTTGCTGCCGGCATAGAGGGGCACCTCCATACTGAGCATGAAGGTGGCGAGATCAGCGCGCGAGCGTCCCCGCAACGGGTCGGTCCCGCTACGAAAGCCGTAGGCCGCTCCCAATTTGAAGTCCGGGAAGTAATCCTTCTTAGCTAAATCCAGTCGCTTACGAGCGGCTCGAATCCGTTTTCTCTCGGCTGCCAGCAACGGCCGATTCCCTTTTGCCTGGCTTTGCCACGCCTCCTCCGGCGCTAATGCCTGTAGCTTGGTCTCTACCTCAGCAGGAAGGCGCAACTTGCCTTCCGTCGGCCGGTTCAACAAAGCATTTAACCGCGCCTCCCCGGTGCGCCGTAGCGCTTTGAGCTGAACTTCGAGATCCAACAACTTGGACAACTCAACCTGGGCTAAGAGGACATCCTGCTGCAACCCTTCGCCCACCCGGTATTTGGTCTGGGCAACCTCGACAAATTGACGCAT
>JAGFJL010000075.1 GCA_024102725.1 Nitrococcus mobilis | reverse complement strand
GGACGCGCAGGTACTCATGGCGATCGCCGCCCAGAGCCAGCGCGCGCGGCGCGGCGGTGCCGCGCAGGAAGATGACCACCGGCACCACTCGGGTGATCTCGAGCAGCTCCGCGAGATCCAGACAGTAGTGGGCCAGGCGGTGGATGGAGAAACGGCGGGGATCGCTCTCTTCCTCCACTACGAACAGCACCGCCTCACGCCGGCCGTCCGGCCACTCCACCAGCAGCGGCACGTCCAGCTCGCAAAACCGCTCCCCCAAGCGTTCCTGGAGTTGTTCCTGGCGCACCGGGAGGATGCGGGTGGCAGGATCGATGCCGCCGGCCTCCTCGGCCGCGAAGAAACGAAGCGCCTGGTGCGGATAATCCAGGATGGTTTTTGAAGTTCTGGTCGTGACTCACAGGCGGCTCTCTCAAGCGAGAAAACAAGGGTTCTGTAGCGAAAATGCGATGGAATCGGCGGGCCGAAGGCGGTTTATCCGGCGCAATACGCTGCGCTATTGCGCCCTTATATTCGGTATCTACACTTGATGCCCTATGCCGCACCAGCTCATGTCGGCGCGGCCGAGCGCCACACCGTACGCTCTATGCTGCGTAGCGGCGAATCTCCAGTTCCACCGCTTCATTAGTATCTTCGATAAGCTGGTCGAGCACTTGCATGACCGCATCAGAGATCAAATACTCACCGCATGAGGCGCATTGTTCGATCGGAAGACCCTTGACGATCAGAATCCGGCGATCGTCCAGTTTAAACGGCAGGTCCGTCGCGACGCTCTCCATTGTTCCACCGCACACATGGCATTTCATACGGTGCGCCTCCGCCTCCTACCTTCCGCCCACTCCGCTGGACCTGGCCTATATGCTGTCACAATTCTAACGTTCTCGGCATCCACGTCAGTTGCGAATAAGACATGAAACATGACTCCCTCAGCTTGCGTCCAGACAAGATAGCTGGGTAAGTATTTGTCATCTGGATATGATTCGATTACCTCGTACAGGTTAACCGAATCTAGTACCCAGGCGCGGGGAATCGAACGTGTCCTGAGCCGCATGTTTACGTGGTATGTCCAGTATATACGCCGCATCTTGACGCACTGTTGAATAAACCGAAGCGGATTCTGCGGCTCCTTAGCCTTAAGCATGTTTAATTTGCGATATCAATAAATCACGTATTTTTGGGCTGAAAGCTGCGGAATGGAAGCAGATAACCTAATGAGCTCCTTCTCGCTCATGGCATGAGTCCGGCACAATACGCCTCTTGGCAATCGCAGCATAGCTTTCTGCCTACAAATATACATGCGGATCGCGGCTTGCGGGCAACATGCGACCCGTCCAGGCACGCTACCGCCTGGGATGTCGCTCCCCATGTGCCAAGGCTTTGATTTTTCTCTTTGCCGGCGAGGCTTTTCAAGGGATCTGATCTACCGCTTTCTCGTCGTTCCAGGAAAGTGCGGAACCCAGACGACTGGACACCGCCTTTCGCCGGTGTGACGAATAGGTCAGTATCTTTAACCTTCGGCCAGCGCACTCTCCGGCAGCGTGAGCCGCTGGGTCTGCTGCATCACTATGAACAGCACCACTGCACGTTCCTCACCGCAAGGGGCCGAAAAGAGCGCCTCATAGCCGGCAAACGGCCGGGCCGTTACCAAACGTAACCAGCCCCACCACTCCGCGAGTGCAACGGATGGGGGCGGTACCCTCGGCAAGAGCATCGAGACGCACGAAGAGATACCGGGAGAAAAGCGATTCGACGACTCTGTGGCCATGCGCGCCCGCCTCGGCGCCGGCGCAGCCGGACAAGCGGGCGGAAGAGCTCGTAGCGCTGGCGGTTCAGGTGCCGCTCGGCGCGCTCATCCTCGCGCGGCTTGTAGTGGACGGCATACCAGCGCCGCATGGGCATTACTCTCCCTGTTCATGTTTTTCATGCTCGTGGTTGGCCTGACCGATCTCGGCGCGCAACGCCTCGATCTCCTGGAGCAGCACCTGGCGCTCCTGCTCCTTGCGCCGCAGAAAGCGCAGCGCGAGTGCGGCCTTCTCCGAGAGTCCCCGCGGGGTGAGCTTGTAGAGGTAGGCGCGTTTGTTCCGGCTGTTGCGGAAATTCGCCGCCTTTACCAAGCCCCGCTCGATCAGCGCCTGTATGCAGTAGTTGACCCGCCCGAGGCTGATGCCGAGCGCGGCGGCAAGCTCGCGCTGGGTCATGTCCGGCTTTTGCTCCAGGTGGCGCAGCACCTGGAAGCGCAGATCCTCGGGACGCATGGTTCGGTCTTCCGCGGCGGCTGCTACCCATATCGGCGGCTCTGTCAGGAGGTGCGAGGGCCGCTATGTGCGTTCAACTGATGAACACACGTAATTTACACCACAACTGTGGGCCAAAGGCAAGGGGTGCGAGCGAAGTACGATGGGATTCGGTGCGTCGAAGGCGGATTGTCCGGCGCAATACGCTTCGCTATTGCGCCCTACCGCTGCCTCGTTAGGAATTGGCGCCAAAGAATCAGCGCAGCACCTCTTCCGGGCTTTGAGCCGTGAGGATGCGCTCGGACCAAATGAGCAGCGTCTCGGCGTCCGCCGTCTCGATGCGCCGGCGCTGGGCTTCGGTGAGAATGCCGAACTTGCGCTCCATCTGACGGATCAGGACAGCAGCCTCGCCCTGCTGAAGGCCTTGCTGCAGGCCTTGCTGCAGGCCTTGCTGCAGGCCTTGTTGCAGGCCCTGCTGCAGGCCCTGCTTCAAACCGCGCTCCGTGAAACGCTCGGCGAATGAGCTCATGGCTTGCACCTCGTCGGGATAATGTGCCTGAAACACACGCCGCTCATTATCATCCAGCGCGGCATAGATGTCGATGAAATCCAGGTACTTGGCCTGGCGCTCGGGGTCCGGCTCCAGACTCAACAGACCCCGCCACGCCTGGGCGAAGA
>JAGFJL010000034.1 GCA_024102725.1 Nitrococcus mobilis | reverse complement strand
CCTGGGAGATGTTTCACCGCGGCGAGTACCTCGTGCCACTCAACAACGGCGTACCGTATGCGCAAAAACCGCCACTGCTGTTCTGGCTGCTCCAGGCCGGTTGGCTGGCCTTCGGGGTCAGCGATTGGTGGCCACGCCTAGCCACCGGGCTGTGCTCCCTGCTCAGCCTGTTCCTCACCATGAGCCTGGCCCGACGGCTGTGGCCGCAGCGCGAAACCATCGCCTATCTGGCGCCGACGATCCTGCTCGGGAGTCTGCTCTGGAGTCTGTGGACCCCGATTGTCATGTTCGATGTCCTGCTCGCGGCCTGCGTGCTCGTCGCCGTCACCGGAACCGTGACGGCGGCGTGCGGCCGGACGCCTGACGGCTGGCTGTTGGCGGGTCTGGGTATCGGGCTTGGTGTCCTCGCCAAGGGGCCGGTCGTTCTGCTCCATACTCTGCCGCTGGCGCTACTCGCGCCGTATTGGCATCCGCAACGCGACCGCCTCGGGTGGCGAGGCTGGTATACGGGGTTACTCGGAGCGCTTGCGATCGGTGCCGCCATTGCACTAGCTTGGGCCGTACCGGCGGCTTTACAGGGCGGGAGCAGCTACACTCAGGCGATCTTCTGGAAACAAAGCGCAGGGCGCTTGGTCGATTCCTTCGCCCACCGCCACCCGTTCTATTGGTACCTGCCGTGGTTGCCCCTGGTGCTTTTCCCTTGGTCGGTGTGGCCACCGGTGTGGCGAGCGCTGGCGGGATTACGCTGCGGCGGCGAGTGGCAGACACGGCTGTTGCTTGCATGGCTGGTCCCGACCTTCCTCGGGTTCAGCCTTGTCAGTGGCAAACAGGCCCACTATCTGTTGCCGCTGCTGCCCGGCTTTGCTTTATTGGCAGGGCGCGGTCTCAGCGGTGAGTTGAGCAGCCGCGGCTGGCGTGACCAATGGCCTGTTGGCACGGCATTACTGATCGTCGCGGGAATCCTGCTCTGGGTTCCGGCACAAAGCGCCGCCTATCATGATCTTCCCGCCTGGGTAGCCGCCGTGTCGCCCTACACGGCACTACTGGTAGTGGTTTGCGCACTGACCACCCTGCTGCCGATGGGTAGCGTTGAAAAGCAAACGCGGCTGCTTGCCATTGTCGCAATTGCACTGGTCAGCGTTTTGCTGATTGGGATCGGACGCGCGGCCGCACCCTATTACGATCTCAGCGGCGCGGCGCGGTTCGTCGCAGCGGCCCAAACCCGGGGCGCGCCCGTGGCCCACGTCGGCAAGTACCACGACCGCTTCCAGTTTCTCGGCCGACTGACCCGACCGCTCAGCGTACTCGGTTCCGCCGAGGTTTTGACCTGGGCACGAGCGCATCCCAACGGGTTTGTGGTGGCTTATTTCGAGCACCGACCAACCGCGGTCGGCGCGATGGGCCCACGCTACGTCCAGCCCTATCGGCGCAAATGGCTGGCCATTTGGCCATCCACGACGCTCGCGCAGCGAGCAGAGCTCATTGCCGAGATGGACTAGAGCTCTCCTCCTCAATAAGCGGAAGCCCAAAGAAGCCTATCTCAAGACTCAGGCGCCGGCCAGATGGAGAACCACACGAACGATCACGACGATTGTCAGAATAAAGAGAATCGTTCCAACGACACCCGCGATAATAAAAGGGAGCGGACGACCGTGAGTAAAGTCACGTTGCCGCGCCGCCTCCGACTGCACACCAAAGCCCGCCGCGGCGGCGCTCTTGATCACCTGCCAGGTGCTAACCTTCGCTTGATCAGCTGTAGTGGCTTGCTTCTGGGCATCTGCGTTCATGGCAACCCTCCTTCCACATTTCATTTAAATAAAATACTAGTATAGCGTTTTTGGGCGATTCAGCCATGGCCAGGCTCGGCTGGCATCTGGTGCCACCCGATGAGCGGGCCCAGCCAACCCGGCCATGCGGCGTGGACACTAACGCAAGGCCCGCGCCGGGGCCTCGGACTCGCGTACATGTGCGAGCAGCACGCCACCGGCAACGAAGAGCAGGATCAGCGCCAGCATGGAATAGCGTGGATTACCAAACCAGACTCCGAACAACCCGAACAGCGGCGGACCGACGAGTACGGCGAATTTACCCATGAGATTATAGAAGCCGAAGAACTCGCCCGCTGCATCGGCCGGGATAAGCCGTGCGTAGAAGGAGCGGCTCAGCGCCTGAACGCCTCCTTGAACCAATCCTATCAATACGGCGATAGAAAAAAACTCCCAAGGCTGGCGAATCAGCGCACCCCATAGGCACACTCCGATGTAGACGCCCAAACCGAGATAGATCCCGGGCCGAGGACCGATGCGCTGCCCAAGCCAGCCGAATAGGATCGCCGCGGGGAACCCAACGAATTGGGTGATGAGCAACGCCACGATAAGTTCATTTTGTGCAAAGCCGAGCGAACGGCCGTAGGCCACCGCCATCCGGATCACCGTGCCGACCGCATCGATATAGAGCCAGTAGGCAAGCAAAAAAATTCCAATCACCCGAAAGGTACGTAGGTGACGAACAGTCTCGACGAGCTGAGCGAACCCACGAGCCCACATCCGCCGCTGCCCGCGGGCGGCCGGGGCCGGTTCTCGAACGAAAAGAATCAGCGGCATCGAGAAAACGCCCCACCAAAGGGCCGTGGCGAGAAAAGCCGTCGTGGCGGCCGCCGTCGCATCGGCGAAACCGAGCGCTTGCGGGTTCAAAGCGGCCAGTACGCACCCGAGGTAAAGCAGTCCGCCGCCCAAATAACCCATGGCGAAACCCAGCCCTGAAACAAAATGCCAGCGCTCGGGGGGAACGACCGCAAGCAACAGCGCATCGTAGAATACATTCGCTCCCGCAAAACCGATCATGGCGCAGATATAAAGGCTCGCGGCCGGCCGCCAAGCACCACCCGGTACCGAGCTCAACAAACCGGTCGCAAGTACTCCCAAGACCATGAAGACGAGCAAAAAGTGCTTTTTAGCCCCGGCGCGATCCGCTACGGCGCCAAGCACCGGCGCAAGCAAGGCGATACCTAGGCCGGCCACGGCATTAATCCAACCCAAACGGAGGTTGGACTCGGCCCCACTGAGCCCAGTGCTCCAAAAATCTTGAAACAGCAACGGAAAGAAGCCGGCCAGCACCACGGTCGCAAACGCAGAGTTGGCCCAATCGTACAGCGCCCACCCCCACACCGCTCGTGACCACAGTGAAAACCCACTTACCGGCTGCAGGAAGGGCACCGCATCGCCCAGGGCATCTGGTCTACCCTGGGCACGCATACCCGACGGGTTCTCATGTGCCATAACCCGGTTCAACCCGTAGCGGGCGTTGTAAGATCGAGCCGTAGAATGAGGGCATCTTCTCGCCCACGGTGGCTCGGATAATAATTCCGCCGGCGCCCCACGACACGAAATCCGACGCTGCGGTAGAGATGCAACGCCGCAGCGTTGGACGGGCGCACCTCCAAGAATAGCGCCTGCGCGCCAAACCGAGCGGACTGGCGCAACGTGCGTTGCAGGAGGTTTCTGCCAAACCCGCGGTTCTGCCATTGCGGACCGACCGCGATGTTGAGTATGTGAGCTTCGCCGGCGCCATAACGCAGCACGACATAGCCCACGATCCGATTGGCGAATACGTGCACGCAACAATCGTAGCCCACGCGCAGGCAGTCTCTGAATATACCGCGGGTCCAGGGAAACTCGTAGGCGGCCAGCTCAATGGCGATGATCTCGCCGAGGTCGGCCTCGCGCATCGGCCGGATGAGGGTGAAAAACTCGCAGGGCTCAGCGCTCATGGCGCGACTCCCGTGGGCGGACTTGCATCGCGCAAACGCTGCCGGAGATGCTTGAGATCCTGCCAGGCTTTGTGCTTGTCCGCGGGGCTGCGCAGCAAATAGGCCGGATGATAGGTGACCCGCAACGGCGTCGCCTGTGGACCATAATGGTGCCATGCGCCGCGCAATCGCCCCAGTGATTGGGTGCTCTTGAGCAGATACTGTGCCGCAATCCGGCCTAGGGCGAGGATCAGGCTAGGCGAGATCAACTCCAGTTGCCGCCGCAGATAGGGTTCACAGGCCGCCACCTCATCCGGCCGTGGATCCCGGTTGTTCGGAGGCCGTGATTTCAACACATTGGTGATATAGACCGTCTCGCGCGAGAGACCGATTGCACGCAGCATTTCATCGAGCAGCTGGCCGGCGCGCCCGACGAAGGGCTCACCCCGGCGATCCTCCTCAGCACCGGGCGCTTCGCCGATCAACATCAATTGCGCCTGCCGGTTGCCGATGCCGAAGACCCCCTGAATGCGCGTCCGATGTAGCGGGCAACGCTCGCACTGCTGCACCCGTTCGCGCAAAGCCTCCCAGTCCAGGCGCGCAATCTCAACCTCAGCCGTCATCGGCCGTGCCGGCTCCGTATCGGTCGCGTCTTCAGCGGCGACGCCTGGCTGAACCGGCGGCTCGATCGCCGTCCTGCCGGTAGGTTTTTCCACCGCCGCTTGCTTGGCCACACCGCAATCTCGTCGAACCCACACATCGATACCGAGACGCTGAAGATACTGCAGCTGAAATAAACCATCGTGCGTCTTCATGGTCATGCTTCGCGGCTAACCGCAACCCTCGGCGTACCAAACCTTCGAGTTGAATCCGCCCTTACCGTAACTCTAGCTGCTTTGCTCCGCCACGGTGACTCGCCCCGCTCGTCGATACAATCGACTTGGCTCCCCTACTCTCCTCTCCTCTCAAACCAGCTGAGAGCGGCCGTGCGGACCTGGCCGGCGACCCGCCTCAAGGCAGCGCGATTTGCGGATGAGTACGCCGATCGGCCTGTTCCAATTTATTGAGCGCGTTGATGTAGGCTTTTGCCGAGGCGATCACGATGTCGGTATCCGAGCCCTGACCGTTGACAACCCGCCCGGCCTTGTCCAGCCGCACCGTTACCTCCCCCTGAGCATCGCTGCCGGTAGTAATATTGTTCACGGAGTACAGCAGCAACTCCGTACCGCTTTGGACGATACTGTCGATCGCCTTGAAAGCGGCGTCCACGGGCCCATCCCCGCTCGAACTGGCCCGGTGCTCTTCCTCACCTAGCACAAGGATGATCTCTGCGAACGGTCGCTCCCCCGTCTCCGAGCAACACCGGAAGGAAATTAACCGGATACGCTCGTTGACCAACGCGGCACTCGCCTCGCTTGCGATTGCTTGCAGGTCTTCGTCGAATATCTCGTGCTTTTTATCGGCGAGATCCTTGAACCGAGCGAAGGCCTCGTTGAGCTGCGCCTCGGTAGCGAAGCCGATCCCCAGCGCTTGGCAACGACTCCGAAAGGCGTTACGACCGCTGTGTTTGCCCAGCACCATGCGGTTAGTACCCCAGCCGACGTCCTCGGCACGCATGATCTCATAGGTTTCACGCATCTTGAGCACGCCGTCCTGGTGGATACCCGACTCATGGGCGAAGGCATTGACGCCGACAATGGCTTTGTTGGGCTGGACCGCAAAACCGGTAATATTGGCCACCAACTTTGAGGTCGGCACGATCTCATGTGCATTGATGCCCGTATCGCACGGGAAAAAATCCTGCCGCGTGCGCACGGCCATCACGAGCTCCTCCAAAGCCGCATTACCCGCTCGTTCACCCAACCCGTTGATCGTACATTCCACCTGGCGGGCTCCGCTCATGACAGCCGCCAGCGAGTTCGCCACCGCCAAACCGAGATCATTATGGCAGTGCACCGACCAAACGGCTTGGTCCGAGTTGGGCACGCGTGCTCGCAACTCCGCGATCAACGCTCCGAACTGCTCGGGCACGCTGTAACCCACGGTATCGGGTATGTTAACCGTCGTGGCCCCCGCCTTGATCACCGCCTCCAGCACCCGGCAGAGAAAATCCGGCTCCGAGCGTGCGGCATCCTCGGGCGAGAATTCGATGTCATCGCAATAGCGCCGAGCATGCCGAACCGCCCAAACAGCCTGCTCCAATACCGCTTGCGGCTCCATCTTGAGCTTCATCTGCATATGGATCGGCGAGGTGGCAAGGAAGGTGTGAATGCGCCCGGCCGCCGCCGGCCCGATAGCCGCTGCAGCCCGATCGATATCCGCCTCGCGCGCCCGGGCCAATGCGCAAACCCGGCTTTCTCGAACATGCCCCGCCACCGCGCGCACGGCCTCGTAGTCGCCACTGCTCGCAGCCGGAAACCCGGCTTCGATCACATTGACCCGCATCCGCTCCAGCGCTTTGGCGATGCGCAGTTTCTCCTCCTTGGTCATGGAAGCCCCGGGGCTTTGTTCGCCATCGCGAAGAGTGGTGTCAAATATGATAAGACGTTCGGCCTGGTTCATGCTTAGGCTCCGCTTGGTTATCCCATAGATGCCCATCCGCCGACCCTACCGAACTCATGGGAGCCGACTTGGACGCGGTTTCGAACAGCGGGTGATCGTGATTCGGGAGAGTTGCCGCCTTACGGCAGCCGCTACGAATCGGCGCAGATAGCACTAGACCAAGGCGCCCCAGCCAGCCCAGTGAAGGCGCCGGAGCAGTGGGTGAGGAGCAGTCCATCATTAGGATTCATACTGCACCACCCGCTCGGTGGACCCTTAAATCCGATGGTTAACTATATAACGGCCGTTCGTGACCGGACAACCCGTTTACTTCCCCGACGAGGAACGCTCGGCGACGGCGCGATTGCGCCGCCGGCGGCGTTGCACCACGGTCAACACCGGACCAGAGCCCATATACACGAGCGCCACCAAAAACAACACCAGAGGAGGATGCACCGAGGTCACCGCGAGCACTAGAACCAGCAACACCATGGCAATAAACGGGACTCGATAGCGAAAATCAATTTCTTTGAAGCTGTAATAACGGACGTTACTGACCATCAGGATCCCGGCCAACACCGTCAACACCAAAGCGGGAAGACCAACACCAACACCACCCATATCCAGCCGATTGCCCGCCCAGACCATACCGGCGACCACAGCGGCGGCCGAAGGGCTGGGAAGGCCCTGAAAGTAGCGTTTGTCGGCCACCCCGAATTGGGTGTTGAAGCGCGCCAACCGCAAACCGGCGCAGGCGGCATAGATGAACGCTCCCAACCACCCCAACTTGCCCCACACGGGACCCCATGCGGCGAGATCCGCCAGCGCCCACTGATACATCACCAACGCCGGCGCCACCCCGAAGGAAACCATATCGGCGATGCTATCGTACTGCATCCCGAAAGCGCTTTGGGTGTTGGTCAGCCGGGCCACGCGGCCATCGAGTCCGTCCATCACCATGGCGATCAGCACACCGATGGCGGCACTTTGGAACGCGTTGTTAATCGCCGCGACCATCGCATAAAAGCCGAAAAACAAGGCCGTCGTGGTCAGCAGGTTAGGCAACAGATAGATGCCCCGGCGCTGCCGAACAACCCTACCATTGCGGCTATCGTTGGGTTCACTCATGGAAGCGCGAGCGGGGCTGGCATCGGTTCAGCCGTCGGTTGCGGCGCAGCACCGCCCCGCGTGGAGAAGTAGACGGCCGGCGAACACGCGCGAATGGTAGTGCGGCGCCGCGCCCGGCTGGCCGATGCGGATCCATGAGCGCTGCACAGCAATCAACTTTTATTTCGGTCCACCAGCCGCTTGGCTTGAATCCAAGGCATCATACCGCGCAGCTTCTCGCCCACCTGCTCGATAGGGTGTTGCGCCGCCTGACGCCGCATGGCCTTGAGGCTGGGCGCATTGGCCTGATTCTCTAGGACGAACTCCTTGGCAAAACTACCACTCTGGATCTCGGCGAGAATCTCCTTCATGGCTCGACGCGAGGCTTCGTTGATTACCCGTGGGCCGCGGGTAAGGTCGCCATACTCGGCCGTATTGGAGATGGAGTAGCGCATGTTGGCGATGCCACCCTCATAGATCAGATCGACGATGAGTTTGGTCTCGTGCAGGCACTCGAAATAGGCCATCTCAGGTGAATAGCCGGCATCCACCAATGTCTCGAACCCCGCCTGAATCAGCGCAGTCATGCCGCCGCAGAGCACCGCTTGCTCACCGAACAAATCGGTCTCGGTCTCTTCTCGAAAGCTGGTCTCGATGATCCCTGCACGCCCCGCCCCGATGGCCGCCGCGTAGGATAATGCCCGTTCTCTCGCCTGCCCCGAGACATCCTGCTGAACGGCGATCAAGCTGGGCACGCCCCCTCCCTCCAGGTAAGTCGAGCGCACCAGATGGCCCGGCCCCTTGGGAGCGATCATGATGACGTCGAGATCCGCCCGCGGCTCGACCTGGCCGAAATGGATATTGAAGCCGTGAGCAAAGGCGAGGCAACCCCCTCGCTGCAGGTTGGGCTCGATCTGCTCACGATAGAGGCGTGCCTGGTGCTCGTCCGGAGTGAGAACCATAACCAGATCCGCCTGCCGAACCGCGTCCTCGACCGAAGCGACTTCAAGACCGGCTTGACGGGCCTTGTCCATGGAACCCGAACCCGCACGCAAGCCGACCACCACCGCAACGCCCGATTCGTTCAAATTATTCGCATGGGCGTGGCCTTGCGAGCCGTAGCCGAGAACAGCCACCCGGCTGCCCTGGATGAGGGAGAGCTCGGCGTCTTTGTCATAGTAAACCTGCATCGTTTTTCCTCGGCGTTGTTGCCGCGCGACGGCCTTGCTATGGCACTAGGGCTGTTGGCCTTTACCAACGACGCCGTGGTAAAGGTCAACAGGCCCTAGAGCCGCATTTGCTTGTCACCTCGCGCAATTCCGATCACACCGGAGCGCACGACCTCAAGCGGCGTGCGCCGTTCGATTACCTCGAGGAAGGCGTCCAGCTTGCTGCTGGTACCGGTGAGCTCGATGGTGTAGGTCTTGCCGGTGACATCGAGTATGCGTCCGCGGAAAATATCCGCCAGCCGCTTGTATTCTTCGCGGGCCTCCGCGGTGACGGCCTGCACCTTTACCAGCATGATCTCGCGCTCGATGTGCGCTGCCTCGGTAATGTCCAGCACCTTGACCACATCCAGCAGCTTGTTCAACTGCTTGATGATCTGCTCGATAATGCGGTCGTCACCAAAGGTCACCAGCGTCATGCGCGAGAGCGTAGGGTCGTCCGTAGGGGCGACCGTAAGGCACTCGATATTGTAACCGCGGGTAGTGAACAGACCGGCGATCCGCGATAGCGCGCCGAACTCGTTCTCCACGAGAATGGAGATGATATGCCGCATTGGCCCCCTACCCAGATTGCGTGCCCGATACTGGAACGCGAGCCGACGCCCCGGGCCTACGCGGGATGCTCGAAATGGCCCACCAGATGATTAGTGAACTTTAAATTGTATTGGGTACGAGGGGGCGCATCAAGCGTCAAGCAAGTATCGGCGGAATACCGCCGTTCGTCGGCCTTTTAATACGCGCCCCCCGTGCATGCTTCATACTCCCTGCGCCATACCACTCTATCTCGAGGAGAGGCGCGCATGCAGCGGATCGTATGGATTACGGCAGCCTTGGCCATGCTGACGGCTTCGACCGCCATGGCAGCGAAAATCTATAAATGGCGTGACTCCCAGGGACACACCCATTACGGTGAACTCCCCCCCGTAGGGCGAGCTGCGCAACCGCTCGACATCCAAACACCGCCCGAGCATACGGCGCCGAGCCAGCCTACGCCCCGGCCCGGAACGCCGCTGAGCTCCAATAGCCAGGAGACCGCCGCCCAACCGAGCGGAAGTGATCGACGCGTCCAGCCGAATGCCGACAATCGGCAGCCGTCGTGCCCGGCCGCGCGACAAAATCTGCTTTATCTTCAGGCAGGTGGCAGCAACCGCCGGTACCGCGATGCCTCCGGCAAGGTGATACGCTACACCCAGGCGCAGCGGGAAGCGAAAATCGCCGCCACCAAGCGTTACCTCGAGGAATACTGCCTACCGAGTAACCCCTAACGCTGGACGGTTGCCGTCGATTCCGGACACCGCATGAGATACCCTTTAGTGCGCTTAGTGTGCAAACCCCGGCCTTGGCGTGCGGAGACAAGTAGTAGCTATGCGAGTAACCGGTTTTCCCCTATTTACCTCGAGGGAGGTTCCAGCCGATGCCGAGATCATCAGTCATCAGCTGATGCTTCGGGCCGGCCTTATCGCTCGGCTGGGTGTCGGGCTTTATACCTGGCTGCCGCTCGGGCTGCGGGTGCTGCGCAATGTCGAGCGGGTGGTTCGAGAAGAGATGGACCGGATCGGCTCGCTGGAAGTTCTGATGCCGGCGGTCCAACCGGCCGAGCTGTGGCAGGAATCCGGACGTTGGAATAGGTACGGCCCGCTTCTGCTGCGCATCAAGGATCGCCACGAGCGCGAATTCTGCTTCGGGCCCACGCACGAGGAGGTCATTACCGACTTGGTCCGCCGCGAGATCCACAGCTATCGCCAGCTGCCGGTAACCTACTATCAGATCCAAACCAAGTTCCGCGACGAGATTCGCCCCCGGTTCGGCGTGATGCGCGCTCGTGAGTTTCTGATGAAGGACGCCTACTCCTTCCACCAGTCCCAGGCATCGCTGCAGCAGACCTACGACGCCATGCGCGGAGCCTACAGCCGGATCTTCGAACGGCTGGGCCTGTCCTTCCGGCCGGTGCGTGCCGACTCCGGCGCCATCGGCGGCGCCGTCTCGGAGGAGTTTCATGTGCTGGCCGACTCCGGCGAGGACGAAATCGCGGCTTGCGAGCGCTGCGACTACGCGGCCAACACCGAGCTCGCCGAAAGCCGGCTGCCGTCCCCCGCCGGGGAGCCGCCTGCCGATCACGAGGAGCACGAGACGCCGGATATCCATACCGTCGCCGAGCAGGCGGAAATACTCGGGATCCCGATAACCAAGGTGGTCAAGACCGTGGTCGTCATGGCCGACAACGAACCCGCGGTGCTCTTCGTAGCCGGCGACGACGCACTCAATATGGTCAAGGCGGCCAACACCCTTGGCGCCAGCGAGATCCGCCTCGCCGAGCCCGAGGAGGCGCAGAGAGCGACCGGCGTGCCCAGGGGCTTCATCGGCCCCCGCGGCCTGCCGGAGGGCCTGCGAACCCTGGTGGATGCCCGTGCCGCGCAAATCACCAACTTCTCCTCCGGGGCCAACCGCAAGGACTATCATTGGGTCAACCTGAATTGGGACCGGGACATGCCTCTGCCCGAGGTTGCCGACCTGCGCACGGTCAAGGCCGGCGAGCAGTGCCCGCGTTGCGACGGACACCTGGTCATCACCCGGGGTATCGAGGTGGGACACATCTTCCAGCTCGGCACCAAATACAGCGAGTCCATGAACGCGACGGTGCTGGACGTGAACGGCCACGGCGTGCCCATGATCATGGGCTGTTATGGAATCGGTGTCTCCCGGGTGGTGGCCGCCGCCATCGAGCAGAATCACGATGAGCGCGGGATTATCTGGCCGGTGCCGCTGGCCCCTTTCCAGGTCGCCATCGTCTCCATCAACGCCCACCGCTCCGAGAGCGTCCGCAGCGAGGCCGAACGCTTGTATGAGGCGCTCGGCGCCGCCGGGCTGGAACCGCTCTGGGACGATCGCGAGGCGCGGCCGGGAGTCAAGTTCGCGGACATGGAGCTGATCGGCATACCCCATCGCCTCGTGGTCAGCGACCGTGGGCTGGCGGCCGGCACGGTCGAATATCGCGGCCGTACCGAGTCCACCAGCCGCCATCTGCCACGTGAGCGCGTGGTCGAGTTCCTGCGTAGCCCTCACCAGGAAACCTGAAGCGGGCGCCGGATGAGCGGATCGTGTGCGTTGCGCTATCTGATAGGCACACTGCTGATAGTGAGTTTGGTCGTCGGCGCGAGTTCAAACACTCGGGCCGCGTCCCCCGATCCCCGCCTCCGAGCCGCCCTGAAACAGGCCATCGAGAGCGCCGACAGCTTCGCCAACCGCTTCGACGCCGAAGTCTGGCTCATGGACATGTCGAACCGACTGCGCGATCGCATTCCCGATCCCGGTCAACGGCTGCGCTTGCTGCGCTTGGTACACTCCGAAGCTCAACGAGCCGGCCTCGAACCGGAGTGGGTGCTGGCCGTGATCCATGTTGAGAGCCGTTTCAACCGCTTCGCCATCTCCGCGGCCGGCGCCCGCGGGCTGATGCAGATCATGCCGTTCTGGCTGGAGGAGATCGGCCATCCCGAGGATAATCTTTTCCATGCTCAGACCAATCTGCGGCTGGGATGCGCCATTTTGCGCTATTACCTAGACCAAGAGCACGGCGATCTCGCCCGCGCGCTCGCCCGCTACAACGGCAGTTTGGGGAGCAACCGTTATCCGGGCCGAGTCTTCAAGGCGCTCGCAACGCATTGGTTCGCGCAATAGCCAGGAAGGCAGGCGACACCGCAACGGCATCTTATCCTCTCACGACTCCCATTGGCGGCGGGCGGGTCGCCGCACCAGATGCCCCGCCTCGTCGAGCTCCGGATAGGGCAGTCCCTGCTCGCGACACCGGCGTGCGATGCGGGGCTGGAGCCATTCGAACAGCATCCGGCGTAATGTCTCCGGATCCAGGCGAGGGCGATCGTACATGCCCTTGGCAAGGCGTTGGCGTTGGGCCTCGTACAAGATAACGGCCGTTGCCACCGACACGTTCACCGAGGCACCGAGGCCTAGCATCGGAATCGCTATGAGCCCATCCACCAGCCTGAGCGCCTCCTCGCTCACCCCCCAGAGCTCCGCGCCCATGAGCACGGCACAGGGTACCGTGTAGTCCGCTTGCCGATAATCGACGGCATCTGCCACCGGGTGGGCGGCATACACACGCAGGCCCTCGGTACGCAGCGCCTGAATGGCACTGCCTATATCCGGATGGGCGACAACGTGCACCCATTTGCCGACCCCCGCGGAGCTATGCCGATGCACCGCCGGCACGCCGTGGGGCCAGACGACGTGCGCCTGAGACGCGCCGACCGCATCGCAGGTTCTGAGGATGGCGGAGAGATTGTGTGGCTTGTTGACCTGATCCAGCAGGACCCTCAGATCGGGCTGGCGCCGTTCCAGGGCCGCGCGCATACGCGCGACTCGTTTTACTGTCATTGCCTGGCATAGGCCGCTGCAAAGGTGAGCTATTGTATAGCCATGCAACCACAGAGCAACATCAGCCGCGGATCCCGCTCGATGAGGAGGTATCAGGCATGAGCACCGGCTCCCATGAACGCGTTCTAATCGCCGGTTGCGGTAAAATCGGCACCCGCCTAGGCGAGAAGCTGGCGAGCCTCGGGGAGGAGGTGTGGGGCCTGCGCCGTCAGCGCGTCCGGCTGCCTTCGCCCTTGCGGACCCTGACGGCCGACCTCGGCGCGCCGGAGTCGCTGCAAGCCATTCCGGCCGGAATCACTCGGGTCTATTATCTGGCGACGCCGAACGCCTACACGGATGCGGCCTACCGAATGGCCTACGTCGACGGACTGCGCAACCTCTTGCGGGTGCTCGCCGAGCAGGGCCAGACTCCCCGCCGGGTGATTTTCGTCTCGTCCACCGCCGTGTACGCGCAACAAAGCGGTGAGTGGGTCGACGAGACCTCACCTACCGTGCCAACCGGCTTCTCGGGCCAGCGCTTACTGCAGGCCGAGCACCTCCTCCAGCAAGAACGGTTTCCCGGGCTGGTGGTACGCTTCGGCGGCATCTACGGCCGCGGCCGCAAAGCCATGCTCCGCAAAGTGCAGGCCGGCGAGCCTTGCCATGCCGAGCCGGCGCTCTACACCAACCGCATCCACGAGGACGACTGCGTCGGTGTATTGTGCCATCTCGGCCGGCTCGCCTCCCCTGAGCCTATCTACCTCGCAGTCGACGACGCACCCTGCACCCAGTGCGAGCTCATGGACTGGCTCGCCGAACAGCTGGGCCGGCCCAAACCAGCGCGCACCACTGCCGCTCAAAGCACCTCGCGAGCCGGCGGCAAACGCTGTTGCAACGCACGTCTCAAAGCCAGCGGCTATGCTTTGCGCTTCCCGACCTATCGGGAAGGTTATCGGGCCATGCTAAAGGAGACTCTAAGCCAATGAGCCCGGGCCGGGCGGCCCGGGCTCAGCCGGCGCGCCCGCCACAGGTGCTGAACGCTGCGCCGCCCGCTAGCGCAGATACTCAGCGAGCAACGGCAGCAGCCCCGGCAGTTCGCCCAAATGTGGCCGCAACTCCAGACGCACATGCGGGTGGCGGTGGCGTGCCTCGGCAACCAAACGAGGGATATCGTCACAGACGTGGCGGCCAGCCGACAAGAAGTAAGGGAACAGCACGACCACATCCGCCCCGGCGCTCACCGCCGCATCGATAGCAGCCGGAATAGGCGGATCGGCCAACTCCAGGAAGGCGGGAGCAACCCGCGCATAGCGATCACCGAGGAGCTCGCCGAGGCGATCGCTCAACCGGCGGACCTCCTCGTTCGAATCGGGCCGGCGGCTGCCGTGGGCCAGCACCAACAGCACGCATCTCATCGAGCTACCGCAAATACTGCCGGCTGATCCGCTTGAACTCGGCCGTGCCGGCCTGCTGCAGCCATTCGAAAACCACCATCTCCAGGCTGACGACACCGATACCGCCCGCTCGCAGACGCTCGAGCGCGAGCTGCACATCGCGCGGGTTACGCGAGCCGACGGCATCGGCCACTACGAAAACGTCACGGCCGTCCCGCTGCAGCCCAATAGCGCTCTGCAGCACGCAAACATGCGCCTCGACGCCGACCAGGATTACCTGCGGCTGTTCGAGCTGCGCGAGCACGGCCTGACAGGCTGGTGCCTCGGCATAGGAGAAGTGAACCTTCTCGCTGATGGCCTCGTCTGGGATGTGCTCTCGCAACGGCGCAAGCATCCGACCCAGCCCCTTGGGGTACTGCTCCGAGGCCCGGACCGGCACACCCAACTCCCGAGCTACACCGAGCAAGCGGATGACATTGGCGACCACCTGCTCATTGCCGTGCACGGCTGGCATCAGCCTCTCCTGGACGTCCACGATCAGCAGGAACGACTTGGCCGACTCCATCAACATCACGACACCCCCTCCGGCTTAGCCGGCGCTGCCGGCGCGCCGCAACCGCACCGCCGTCATGAATCCGGTATTACGTAAGATGCCGCCCGACGTTAAAGACACAGGGGAAAACACCAACGGCCATGCCGTTGACAGCCGCAACCCACTATAATTAATATATATGGCATGCATGTTTTTAAATCCGGCTGCGGGAGAACGGTCAAAAGGCGTCTATATGCGGCCTTCAGTCGATCCTGCGGGCTTATTCTCGGGATGGAAGCCTGCCACCGTCCGGGGGCCGGCCTCCTCCGGACGGTGGATGCGAGACGATGCCGCAAGACGCCTTCAGGCTGCCCTCGATCCCGAGCTCTGCGGCCCCTGCAACCGCCGCTGCAAACCGAACTGGTTCTCCGAGCTGAACCGAGCATTCAGGGATTCCCAGTCCAGCACCAGCTTACCGCCCATCGATTCGTGCTGCTTCGCCCAGTTTATGAACAGTTCGAGGCAGGCATGGTCGATGTAGCGCAGGCGATGGAAGTCGACATGCAGTTCGACGTTGCTGGGAACGCGCTCCAGCTCGGCCGCCAGACGGGGCAGCCGCAGGAATGTGGCGGTACCCTCCAGAAACAGCGTGGCCTTGCGCTGTTCGTGGTCAATCTCCAGGGTCGTGCGCAGATGCGAAAAAGTATACAGCAGCTTCACCCCGGCCAGGGCGACTCCCACCAGCACCCCGGTCAACAAATCTTCCACGACGATGACGGTCAGCGTCACCAGATAGATGACCACCTCCCCTTTGCCATACCGCGCCAGCTCGACCAGGTTATTGCGGGCATTGATGAGCTTCCAGCCGGTGTAAACGAGAATACCGGCCAGACAAGCGGTAGGGATCATCCGCAGCACAAAGGCCAACGCGGCCACAAAGATCAGCAGCCACAGGCCGTGCAGGATCGCCGAGAGCCGGGTCCGCGCTCCGGCATGGACGTTGACCGAACTGCGCACGATGACACCCGTCATCGGCAAGGCCCCGAGCAGCCCGCAGATCATATTGCCAACGCCTTGGGACCACAGTTCCTTATTGTAACGGGTGCGTTGCCCCTGGTGCATCTGATCGACGGCGGTGGCGCACAACAACGTCTCCGCGCTGGCGATAACAGCGACCACGATGCCCGCCTTCAGCAGCACGCCGATCGAAAAGTTCTCACGCAGCGCCTCCAGCGACAGCACGTTGACCCCGCGCAGGAGGTTGTCCGGGACGTCCACGTGCAGGACCGGCAGGGAAACGATGGCGGCGGCAGCCGTTACCAGCACCGTGGCAACCAGCGGCCCAGGGATTATCCGCAGCTTCCTGGGCGCCATGGTTTGCCATAGCACGATGATCAAAATGGTGAGCAATCCCAACTTGGTGGCCCATTCATGGCTTGTGAGCTGCTCCAGCGGGTTTTTCAGCGCAAGCAAGACCGCCCCTTGCGTTTCCTGGATCGCCTCGAGTTTGCCCTGTTCGAGAACAGCTTGAGCGCGTTGGCTCGTTTGGAATGCTTCCTCTACCGAAGCCTGCAATCGGGCCGCATCCTGCGGATCATCCAGGGTCGTCGCATCCAAACGGTTGAGATCGCCGCGGATAGCGCCGAGTTGTTGCGTGACAGCGGCCTGGCGCTCCGCCGCTACGCTCAAAACCGTCTCGGGCATCGAATCCTTGCTCAGGGCTCGATTGAGATTCTTGTAGATGTTCTCTTGTGTCCCGTGCAGTTGATCGATCTGCTTGAGTCTGGCTGTGCGGAACTCGCGCGCCGAGTGCGTCTCCCATTCCGGCAGCGGCAGTCCATCATAGAGGGCCGCCGGAATCGCGACTAAATTTTGCACGCCGTCGTCCTTGGGCTTTGCGTCCACCATCACATGAATCTGGCTGGCGAAAATGAGCACACCGATCCCCGAGAGCATGCCGCGAATGACCGCCGGCGAGACGGCGCGGAACCATTGCCCGAGGCCGCACATCCCGGCGGCGAACTGAATGGCCCCGCCGATGAGCACGGCGGCGCCCAAAATCGCCAGACCGTGGTCCTGGATGAGTCCATATACGACGACGGTCAGGCCGGCGGCCGGTCCGCTGACCTGCAACGGCTGGCCGGAGAGCATGCCCACGATCAAACCGCCCACGATCCCGGTAATCAAACCGGATGCGACCGGGGCTCCGGAAGCAATGGCAATGCCCATGCACAAGGGCAAGGCCACGAGAAACACCACGATCGATGCCGGGAAATCGGTGCGCAACGCCTCGAGCAGGCCAGGGGGGGAGTGGCTACTTCTGGTCTGCGAGTCTGGCTTATCCATAAAAAAGATCCTCTCCTCGATTAAGAGGGTTCTTACTGTATTTTCGCCGCAAGGCAAGCGTTCTTCCTGCGAGCTCCTGGGTAAGGAACACCCCGAAGGCCGCCTAGGCCCGCCGTGTGGAAAACGCCTCGCTGTCCAGATTCGAGCACGTCGATACATCCCCAGTTGCGATCTGGTAATACCAGGCGTGCAGTTGCAGTTTATTCGCAGCGAGCGCTTCGGCGATGCTGGCATGCGTTTTCAGATGCTCCAGCTGATCGAGAGCGTTTTGCTGAATCGCCCGCTCCAGGGGCTCCGGCCCGTCAGCGCGCCCGAATCGCGCCACGACACGTTCACGCAGGGAATCCGTATACCGAAGCCATTCGCGAACCGCCGGCAACGTCTCGACCATAGCCGGATTCAAGCAGCCCTTGATGGCTCCGCAGTCGGAATGTCCGCACACGATCACGTGCTGCACCCCAAGCACTTGGACGGCAAATTCGATCGTAGCCGCGCTGCCGCGATGCGGGGTTGCATAAGGAGGGACAATATTCCCTGCATTGCGCAGCACGAACAGCTCGCCCGGCTCCGTCTGCGTGATCAACGCAGGATCCACGCGCGAATCCGAGCAGGTGATCCAGAGAATTTGCGGGCTTTGCCCCCCGGCCAGCTTCTCGAACAGCTTGCGCCGGGCAGGGAAAACCGTCTCCTGAAATCGGCGAATACCCTCGTCCACTTTCTTAATATTCAGTCTCTTGAGCATAAATCGACCTCCAGCGGGCAACCACCAAGCAGGCGGAGCGTTCTCGATTCTCCTGCTGGGCAGCCAGTTAAAATGAAGGAAAACACCTCGCCCGACGACGCGCCGATGACTCGCGCGAAGCGCGGCAAAGCATTCCGATAGGAGAACGACGGCGCTCGCCCCGACCAGGGGCCACCGTCCTTGACTGAGCACTGTGCCTGAGTTGTGCGGCCGGCAAAGCGTAATAATCGCCCTGCGGTACCTGCCTTCCTAGGCGTCGCCAAAGCGCAAGCACAGTTTTGCAGCAGCGCGCGGGCGACCGCCGATTCGCATACCCACCAGGCACATCCGCGGACCCAACCCAATAACGAGGCATAGCCAAGCCTCAGTCGTTCACTGAAACCCTGCTAGCTTCTCTGAAGCGGTGGGCCGGGTCAATCCTTTAACCCAAGTTTAACGTCCCCAAAAAGAGCTTTCCGATACCCAGAGAGTTGAGATCGACAGCGACGGCGAGTGGCACTACATTGCGTTCATTTTATAAGTCAGTGGGCTCTCACACGATTGTTTTCTGCACGCCACCCGGGGCGGGGTCGGCGCCGAGGGCCTGATAGATCCGCGCCTGATCGGGCTCGGGCCGGGTGGTCTTGCGCACGTGCAGGGTGCGGCCATCGCCGCGGTTGAACGTGGCGGTGACCCGGCACTGGCCGGCGAGGGTATCGCGCAGCGTGCTCCAACGCTCGCGGATGCCGTGGGCGGCGAGCCGGTGGCGGATGAGCTGTACGAACTGATAGGCGAGCACGGTGATGAACAGGTGCCCCTCGGCGCGCTCTTCCTTGTGATGGAAGATCGGGCGCAGGCCGAGCTCCGATTTCAGGCTGCGAAAGACCGCCTCGAGGTCGGTGAGCATGATGTAGGTGCGCCACATCCTCTCCTCGTCCCAGTCGGCCTGGTTGCTGCGCAGGCAGTAGACGCCCGGTTCGGTGACCAGAGAGCCCGTGACGGGCAGGCGCTGCCAGTGGATCGCACGGGCGCGCTCGCCACGGTCATCGGGGAT
>JAGFJL010000122.1 GCA_024102725.1 Nitrococcus mobilis | reverse complement strand
TCAGTCCGGCGGGTCACGTTAGGCACGGGGTTAAACCACCAAAGACTATCACGACCTCTACCCGCCACCTTCCATCTGAGAGTCTCTTTCATCTTCGGGGGTGGTGCCAGCCACCATGATCGTTAGGCAAGCGGTTGGAGAAGTTCACCCTGAGATTGGAGCCGAGCAAGACGAAGCTCGTCGAATTTGGTCGCTTCGCCCAGCGGCAGGCGGGCAGCCGAGAGAGACGATGCCCACAGACCCTCTCCTTTTTGGGTTTTACCCTCTATTGCACCCGCAACCGCAAGGGTCATGTCACATGGGAGAGCTTCCACCGGATCAAGACGCGCTATCCGATGCAGCGGCCGAAGCTGTATCTTCCGTACCGGGAGTTGCAGGCTATCGCTGTGCTGTGAAGCAAGCTCCGAAGAGCGCAGTGCGGGAAAACCGCCCGCTACGTTACGTTCTGTGGTAGCCGGAGGCGGGTGACCGCCTCCGGCTACCCGGTGACCCCCCGCCTCCTACCCGATAATTTTGATGATTAGAGAAGACCCCTGGAATATTGAACAGCCGGAGATGCATTCGATGCTGGTGCTCCTGTCGAAACCGCTCGTCGACATTCAGTCAATTGCTAAGCGGTTTCTACCGCTGTATCACTCTGACTGGAATCTCGCTCAGAGCTGGACTTCCAGACCCGCGTAAAGGAACCTGGGCTGGCCGGGGCGAGGGCCGTGAGGCTGGCGCGAGACCAGATATTCCTTGTCGAGCAGGTTATGGACGCCGGCGAGCAGCTTCACCTTGGAACTGACTTGGTAACGACCGGTGAGGTCCATTAGCCAGTAAGCGTCGGTCTTGCCGAAGCGGGCATCAGGATTTCCGGCGCCATCCACCTGCGCAGTGGTGTTGCTGGCGCTTGTGAAGGTCTCGTCGACGTAGATGACCCTGGCATTCACGCCCCACTTGGCCGTCTCCAGGCCGGCCCCAGCGGTGAGCTGGAACTCGGGGATGTAGGGGACCTTGTTGCCTTTCTCGCCGAAGCTGAAGATGGACTCCGGATCGGTGGACGCGGCGTCGTTTTGTTGTTCCGCGTTGGTATAGGTGAAGCTCACGAAGTAGGGGTTATGCAGCGCCCACTTGTTGGCGATGCCGGGGTCATAGGAGAGAAAGACTTCCGCGCCATAAGCCCGCACTTCGCCGAAATTCTCCGTCTGGCCGGTGCCCGTGCCGCCGATGTTGTCGATGACGATCAGGTCGTCGAACTCGGTGAGGAAGCCCACCACCTCGGCGCGCAGGGCGCTGTTCGGATCGGTGTAGCGCGTGCCGAGCTCCAGGCCCAGACTGGTCTCTTCGTTCACGCCGTTGAGACTCCCGCTGGGTCCGGCGGGGGAGAAGCCCCGATACGCGCCGCCGAAGGTGGACCAGGCCGGATTCCATACATAGACCACGCCCAAACCGCCACCCCATAGGTTATTGGAGGTGGAGCCGCTGTTGGACTGGTTGGCGAAATCGGTGAATTCATAATCCAGGTGCTCGAAGCGCACGCCCGGCATGAACGTCCACCGGCCGTAGCGGATTTCATCCTGGATGTAGGTGGCCAGCGCGTTGGTTTCCTGCTTGCGGTTGCCGGCGTCGCCCGGGGTGCCGGGGTCCTGGCTACTGATCGTGCCGTTGGCCTCCTGCACGAACAGCTCGTCGCGCTGAAAGCGGCGCACGTAATCGTAGTGCGCCCGGCCCCCCACGGCGAGTTCGTGCCGCAGCGCGCCGGTGTCGAAGGCGTAGTGCACCACCGACTCGATTCCCTGGAGGCCGTACTCGCGGCTGTTGTTACGCACCATCAGGGTGCCCGGGGCTTCGCCCTTGAGCACGGCCAGCCCGGCCCCTCCGGCGCCCCCGGCCAGTGCCCCGGAAAGGCTCATGTTGCCCACGCCCGGGATGTCGCGCAGGTCGTGCAGCTTGAACCAGTTACGCTCGAAGCCGGCGTAATAAACCGTGGTGAGGATGTCCAGGTTGTCGGTGGGCGCGATGAGGTGGCGCAGGTAGGTGCGATCGTGCTGGGTGTCGATGTTGTCGAAGCGCGAAGCCGAGTAGCGGCGGAACGGGTCGTCATTGAAGTCATCCTCGGACAGGCCCAGGTAGGTCTCGTTGGCGTCCCTGTCGGTATGGCCGTATTTGAACTCGAAGCGCTGATATATCGAGGAGTTGGGCTCCCAACTTAGCTTGATCATGGGCTCCAGGTTACTAAAGCCTGTGTCCTCGCTGTCGCGAAAATCGGGCGTCCGATCGATGCTCTTGAAGCCGTCGGCGCGGCGCACGTAACCCTCTACCAGATAGCCGATTTTCCCCACTGGCGTATCCAGCGTATTGCCCGTGAAAGCATGCACCCGCAGCTCGTTGTAGCTGCCATAGAGGCTGCGCACATAGGTGCGTTGCTCGGTGGGGATAGGAGTGGAAAGATAGTTGATGACGCCGCCGGTGGTCTGCGGGCCGTATTTCACCTGGCTGCTGCCTTTGAGTACCTCCAAACCGCTCATGCGCCCGGCGCTGGGGGAGTAATAGGCGGCCGGCGCGGAGTAAGGCGCCGGCGCCGTGAGCACGCCGTCCTCCATGATGGTGATCTTGGCCGAGCGCGAGGTGTCCACGCCGCGCAGGCTGATATTGGGGAACAAACCGTAGCCGTCCTCCTCGCGCAGGTAGACGCCGGGCACCTTGCGCAGGATACGGTTGACGTCAGCATAGCTTTGTTGGCGGATGTCGCTTTCATCCAGAAAGTGAGCTGACCCGGGGGTGGAGCCGGCCTCCTCCCTGCTTTTGACGACCTTTATGCGCTCCAGCATTATGGGGCCGAGGTCGGGTGGGTTGGCTGCGGCCGTGGCCACGGCTGGGGCGCACAATAAACCCACCCAGAAAACCAGGGGATGGCGATGTGGTTCGTGCATAAGATCTCTCCGGATATTCGGGATCTTGGAATCCAGTGGAAACGCCGAGGAGTCGACGTTCCAATGGCGCCTTGCCGCGGGCACGGCCGTTAAGCTAAACGCAAATGAGTGAACAATAGTTAACTATGATGATTCTTATTTATAGAATAGCTTACATTAGTAGCTTGTGAACATGCTGAGAAGACTGCGGGGATATGGGACAAAGTCAGATGAGGCGCGCCTGAGTATGCGCGGGCCGGCCTACCCGGTGATCCGTTGTTGGCTCTGGCGGCTGCAAAAGGGCGCCAGCTCCACGAGCTTACTGCCGTTGAAGCAACTATTCTTCATAGAATCCCATCAGCCCCTTGGGGAGCTCAGCAATGTCCGCCGAAAAGCTAAAACCGCTTTCCAAGCAGATTGAAAAACTGGTCAGCAGACTCGATCGGCTCGAGGCGAAGCTGAGAACCGGCCAACGCCGTCCGGAGAGCACGCAAGAGGATGCGTCTGTGCGGTTCTGTGGCCTGCCGGAAGTCCCCGAACGAATTTTTGGGCGCGACGTCTCCTCATACCGTGCCCGCTTAATTCGCTATCTCGACAAGAAGTGGGTCAATGGCACTAAGCTGCGGTATTGTTTTTTCAAAAGCGGCCCTTTTTCGGGTGAAGACGCGCAGGAAGCGCTCGTTCGGGAAGGATTCGATGTCTGGAAAGCGGTTGGGATCGGTATCGGTTTCGAGGAGGTCGCGGACATCGGCGAAGCCGAAGTCCGGATCGGCTTTCTCGCCGGTGATGGCGCCTGGTCGTATGTAGGGCGAGACGTGATCGATATTCCTGGCCAGTCGGAGCGCACCATGAATTTCGGATGGGATCTCACGCAAGATCCGCGCAGAGTGGATACGCCGGTTCATGAGATTGGCCATACCCTCGGCTTTCCGCACGAGCACCAGAATCCATTTGCCGGGATCGTCTGGGATGAGGAGGCGGTGTACGAGTACTTCGGTGGTCCGCCGAACAACTGGTCTCGTGAGACCACGCACCACAACGTGTTGAAAAAGCTTCCGCCCGGCGCCGTCGAAGGGTCGGAGTGGGATCCTGATTCCATCATGCACTATGAGTTTCGAGCAGGCTTGATTGAGAAGCCGGAGGAATATCAGGAGGGGCTGACGCCGCAACCCGGGCTTTCGGACTCCGACATCGAAGAGGTGCGTCGTTTGTATCCTCCCCAGGATGATTCGAGCAATCCCAAGCTTGAGCCGTTCAAGTCAGAAGTACTGTCACTCGCCCCCGGCGAACAGAGGAACTTTGCGGTCGTGCCTGGAGTGACGCGCGAATACACGATTCAGACTTTCGGTGCATCCGATACGGTCATGGTGCTGTTCGAGGATCAAGGCGGTAACCTGAAATTCGTTGACGGCGATGATGACAGTGGTAGCGAGTTGAACGCCCGAATTCGCGCTCGGCTTTACCAAGGTAGAAGCTATATTCTCCGGATACGCCTATATTTCAACTTTTCCGCAGGTGATATGGCCATCATGATGTGGTAAAGCCACTATCGCCGGAGCACGCTGGATCGCGGCTCTTGTGGCTATTTTGCTCCAGCTGCCCGGAGCTTCTCGACTACGACGACTGCCGCCGCGTGGCTGCGGTGGGGCGGCGTTCGAAATGCAAGGATTGAATCGCAGCCATGGGGGATAGGCGATGGCCGGGTGGGAGCGCAGCAGCAGCGTCGGGCTGATCGTATTCGGAGCGATCCTGGCCGTTGGAATGGTGGGTTCGGCGTGGATCGTGATGAGAGGCGTCGAGTACGTGAAGTTGTTCGACACATCGATGATCAGCGTCACCGGTTCCAGTCACGAGGTGGTCGATTCGGATACGGTATCGTCGCGCTGCTGGGCGAGCAGGGTTTTCGGCGCGAGGCGCTGGTGATCTCGCCGGTGCAGCAAAATCCGCGCTGCCAGCGCTGCGGCTACCAGAGTCCCCCTGGCTGCGTGGACAAGGTGATGGGCTACGATCTGGGGCAAACGGTGACCATCGATTCCGACCAAGTGCAGCGGGTGACGGCGCTGGCGCAGGATATGACGCCGTTTTTGAAGCAGGGGATCAGCCTTGCCACCCAGACGCTGGCCTACTATTGTAGCGAGTTACCGCAGATGCGCCGTGAACTCCTCGCCAAGGCCATCCACGCTGCCCAGCAGCGCGCCGAGAGCATCGCCCGGACCACCGGTGCTCAGGTGGGGCCGCTGCGCTCGGTGGACAGCGGCGTATTCCAGGTGACCGCGCCGCACTCCACCAATATTTCCAGCGTCGGTGTCTACAATACCGCAACGATCACCAAGCGGATTACCGGTGTGGTGCACGCGAGTTTCGTGCTCGAGCGGTAGCCGCCAATCACCTCGTTCGGCCAGTGACGGCGGGTCCGGATGCAAAGCCGCTCAATCCATCCGATAATTGATGCTGAACCTGATTGTAAAGCCCGGTAAGTGCGGGATGAAGCCAATGGTGGAGCAAGATGGCAAGTGATCCGTCGCGACCCTTCTGCGCCGCGGCGGATCGTAACAAGGCCCCGATACTCGAGGTGCTCAGACGCATCTTCACCGAGGCGGGATGCATTTTGGAGATCGGCAGCGGCACCGGGCAGCACGCCGTCTATTTCGCAGCCAATTTGCCGCATATAACTTGGCAAGCAACCGAACTGCCAGCCGAGCTTGGTGGGATTGAAGCGTGGCGACAGGAGGCGGCGCTGGCAAACCTTCCGCCGCCCTTGGCCCTGGATGTGCAGCGTGATCCCTGGCCTGTGACCCGTGTCGACGGCGCCTTTTCGGCTAACACGGCGCACATCCTCTCCTGGCAGGGCGTTGAGTGCATGTTCGCTGGACTCGCGCGGGTTGTGGAGCCGGCGGGTCTGTTCTGCCTCTACGGTCCTTTCAATGAGGGCGGCGAGTACACCAGCGCGGGCAATGCGCAGCTCGATGGCTGGCTGCGCGCGCGCAATCCGGCGAGCGGGCTGCGCGAGCTCGACGCCATCTGTGCGCTTGCGCGACGCACCGGCTTTGGTCTAGTTGCGGACCATGCTTTGCCCGCCAACAATCGCCTGCTGGTTTGGCGTCGAGCCGAAGTATAAGCAACTCCGCCGCCGGACGTGCGCAGCAAGACGCGGACGCCGGTGTTGGGCTGAAAACTCACGACCGAAAGGTGTTTGCTTAGCGAGGGCGGATTCGGCGGCTACCCGTGTTGCTGCGGTGCGGGTCATTCCAGCAGGAGACGCAGACACTTGTCGACGGTTTCGCGGGCGCGGTAAATGCGCGAGCGCACCGTTCCGATCGGGCAATCCATAGCACGTGCCACCTCCTCATAGGTCAAGCCTTTGAGCTCTCGCAAGACGAGCGCGGTGCGTAGATCCTGCGGTAGTTCCTCGAGGGTCAGTGCTACGGTGTGCTCGATCTCATCGCGCAGGGTGAGCGCCTCCGGCGAATCGTGATCCTTCAACCGAGAATCTAAGCCGTAGCGCTCGGCCTCTTGGGCATCGATGTCCCGGTCGGGTAGCCGCCTGCCGAGCGCGGTCAGGTGATTTTTCGCCGTATTGAGCCCGATTCGGTACAGCCAAGTGTAAAAACCGCTGTCGCCGCGGAACTTGGGCAATGCCCGATACGCCTTGATGAACGTCTCCTGTGCCACATCCATGGCTTCCGTTTGATCATGGATGTAGCGGGAGATCAATTTGAGAAGCTTGCGCTGATACTTTTGGACTAACGCATTGAAGGCCTGCTTGTCGCCGGCCTGCACACGTGCGACCAGCATTTGATCGAGCTGGGAGTTGGAAAATGTTTGGTCAAGTGGTGCGCCGCTCGCGGGGCCGGACCGATCCTTGCGCGTCTTTGGGTGGGACGCTCGTTTCGAGGTGGCGGGCGCCAAGTTTTCGTGGCCGAAACGCGTTTTGGTTTGCATCGCCATCGCATATCCCTCCCTATTTTGGAGTTGCTAGACAGAAAGGCGGGCCTTTTCCTTGGCCGCATCGCCTCGCCACCGTCCGCCATAGGCGGAGTGGCGGCGAAAGTGGGCTCGCGTCAATTCTCGATATCTGTTCTAGCTGGGTTTTGCTTTGGCTGTGGGCTTAAGTATGGATGATCTCTTGTGGATAGCGACCCGGGTAAACCCGCATTAACCGGCGGTAGAACCCCTAAATCGAGCAGGAGAGCCCATTCTCTGTGATCCGAGTCACCCTGTGGGTTCATCCGGCGGCCGCTCCGGTGGAATGATCCCCATGCGCATCGCATAGCGCACTAAACTTGGAACATCGTGAATGTCGAGCCGACGCATCAGCTCGGAGCGATGGGCTTCTACGGTTTTGATGCTGAGATGCAGCAGCTCGGCGATGTCGCTGTTGGTGTTGCCCTCGACGATGAGCTGCAGTATTTGCCGCTGGCGTGGAGTCAGTGCCTCGAGTTCTCCCGTTTCTTGCGCGCTGGCCTGGTCGAGGCAATCGAGGCATTCCTCGAGGACATCGGTGGCAATGGCCGGGGAGAGATAAAGCTCGCCCTTGCGCACCGATTCGATGGCCAGCTCGAGTTCCGCGGTCGTCGCCTCCTTTAGGAGATAACCACAGGCGCCCGCTTTGAGGGCGCGATGGACGTAGTTGGGATTGGCGTACATGGACAGAATGAGGACTCGGGCGTCGGAGGACTTGAGCAGCTGTTCCGTGGCCTCCACGCCATTCAATACGGTCATCGAGATATCCATCAGCACGAGTTCGGGGTTCAGGGAGCGAGCCAGCCGGCATGCTTCGAGGCCGTCGGCCGCTTCGCCGACGACTTCGACGGCGGGCATTTGCTCTAGTAGTGCGCGCAGGCCCGCGCGCACGAGCGCGTGATCATCGGCCAGAAGGATGCGAAGTGGCTGCTTTGTGCTATACGCCTTTAGCCCGGCCTGTGGATTGCCATTAGGTGGATGTGGCATTTCCTCTATCCTTCGTTCTTGCTGGGACGTGGTTCATGCGCTTGTTGGTACAAACTGGGCCTGTGCTCATTGGGATACGTTCAGTGTGTCTTCTTGGCATCGCCCAACCCCTGGGCTTGGCGGCGCCGCATCGTATGCGAAATTGCGGCGTTGGCTCTTTTAATCGACCGCACGGCCCCTACCCGGGGCAGTGATTATCCCCCGCTCCTTTACACATTCAGAGACGAGCCCGAACAGGCTCTGAGGAAAACACCCTATCTATCCAAGCATAGAATAGATTGATGCATTTTTTGCTCGAGCGCGCCGGAATCGTTGCCTGCGGGGAGCTGCGGCACCGCAGACAAGGAAGCCGTATCGTTGCCGCCCGCGGGGGGCGGCTTACTGTGCTGATCGATTCGGCCTCTTGGAGGCCGGCGTGCGGCGGTAGACCGACCCCTGGCATTGCGGGCAAGGGGGGATGGGTTCGGCCTGCGTGAAGTGGATGACCGCGCCGCACTTGCTGCAGGTGAGGGCGCCGGGCCCGGCGATCTCGCCTGTATAGTAGTCCGACAATTGCTGCTGCTGTAGCTTGCGTTGCAGCGCCATCCACTCCAGGCGGGTCCGGTCGGCTACGGAGGAGAAGCGATCCCAGATCCAGCTCTCCACCAGCTGCAAATCCATTCGCAGCCAGCCCTTGAGATCTTCGTCGGTCGTTGCGGAGTAACGGGCGGCGTCTTCGACATCCCGGCGCAGGAAGCCGCCTATGCGCTCCGCCTCCTCCCGCGTGAGCTCACCCAATTCGACCGCTCGCTCCTTGACCGTCTCGAGGGCTTCATGCAGCTTGGCGTGCTCCATGGCATGGCGAAGGCGATCGAGCATCCGTTCATAGGCATGGGCATGGTGGTCGCGATTGCGCTCAGTCATGGCCGCTCCCCGGTGGGCTGTTTGCTTTATTATTCTGCGCTCATCGGCGGGTTTCACCAAGTCGAGCGTGCGTCGGAATGATAAGTGCGCCTTCGGGTCGAAATCGAGTCGGCACGGTGGTGCAAAGTCGTGACGCTACGGTATCCTTTTGGACTGCCGTTGGGGTTGCAGCGGGAATTCGGGCGATTGTGCCTGCCTGTCAAGCGTTGATTCGGGGATGCAGCGAAGACCGATGGAAGCGATTTATAAGCCGGAGGAAATCGAGGCGGAAGCCCAGCGATTCTGGGAGGCGAACGACACCTTCCGGGCTACGGAGGATCCGGCTCGCCAGAGCTATTATTGTCTGTCCATGTTTCCGTATCCCAGCGGCAAGCTGCATATGGGGCACGTGCGCAACTACACCATCGGTGATGTCATCGCGCGCTACCAGCGCATGCTCGGCCGGAACGTGCTGCAACCCATGGGTTGGGATGCGTTCGGCTTGCCGGCGGAGAACGCCGCGATTCAAAACCGGGTGCCGCCGGCCCAATGGACTCGGCAGAACATCGCCTATATGCGCCGGCAGCTCAAGCGACTCGGTTTCGGCTACGATTGGCATCGCGAGATCGCCACTTGCGATCCCGGCTACTATCGTTGGGAGCAGTGGCTGTTCACCCGGTTGTTCCGTAAGGGGTTGGTCTATAAGAAGACGGCCACGGTCAACTGGGATCCGGTCGATCAGACGGTGCTCGCCAACGAGCAAGTGATCGATGGCAAGGGCTGGCGCTCGGGTGCCGTGGTGGAGCGGCGCGCCATTCCGCAGTGGTTTTTGAAGATCACGGCATATGCCGATGAGTTGCTGGCCGCCCTGGATGACCTGCCAGGGTGGCCCGAGCAGGTCAAGACCATGCAGCGCAATTGGATCGGCCGCTCCGAGGGGATCGAGATCGAATTTGCGCTGCCGGATCGGGATGCGCCGCTTAAGGTATTCACCACGCGCCCGGATACGCTTTTTGGTGTGACCTATCTGGCGCTCGCCGCCGAGCACCCGCTGGCGGCCGAGGCCGCCCGGGGCAATCGTGAGCTCGCCACCTTCATCGAGCGCTGTAAGGCGAGCTCGGTGTCCGAGGCCGTGCTAGCCACCACCGAGAAGGTGGGTCTGGACACGGGTCTGCGCGCTTTGCACCCGCTTACCCGGGAGCACGTGCCGATTTGGGTGGCCAACTTCGTTTTGATGGAGTACGGCTCCGGGGCGGTGATGGCGGTGCCGGCCCATGACCAGCGCGACTGGGATTTCGCCATGGCCTACGCGCTGCCCATCCGGGAGGTGGTCGCCCCCGGCGAGGGCGGTGCGAGCGACCTTGCTCAGGCCGCCTACACAGAGCCGGGCGTGTTGGTGAACTCGGGCGAGTTCTCCGGGCTTACCTCGCAAGAGGCCGGTTTGGCCATTGCCGAGCGCCTCGAGTCCATGGGTTGCGGCAAACGCCGAATTACTTATCGGCTACGCGATTGGGGCATCTCCCGGCAACGCTACTGGGGTGCGCCGATCCCGATGCTGCACTGCCCGAGCTGTGGTGATGTGCCGGTGCCCGACCAAGATCTGCCCGTCGTGCTGCCGGAGGAGGTCGAGTTCGATGGAGCCGGCTCGCCACTGCAGCGCCTGCCGGCTTTCATCGAGGCTCGCTGTCCTGAATGCGGCGGTGCGGCACGGCGCGAGACTGATACTTTCGATACGTTCATGGAATCGTCATGGTATTACGCGCGTTTTGCCTGCGCGGATAACACACAGGCGATGCTCGACTCGCGCGCTGCTTATTGGACGCCGGTGACTCAGTATATCGGTGGGATCGAGCACGCCATTCTGCATCTGCTCTATGCGCGGTTCTATCATAAGCTTCTGCGGGATGAGGGGCTGCTCGACTCCGATGAGCCGTTCATCCATCTGCTCACCCAGGGGATGGTGCTCAACAGTATTTTCTTCCGCCGCACCCCGGCGGGGGGGATCGTTTATTACAACCCGGCCGAGATCGAGCTGCGCTACGACGAGCGGGGTCAGCCCGCCGGTGCCGTGCTCAGAGGCGACGGCCAGCCGGTGGAATCCGCCGGTATGGGCACCATGTCCAAGTCCAAGAACAATGGTGTGGATCCACAGGCGCTGGTGGAGCGGTTCGGCGCCGATACGGTGCGGCTGTTCATCCTGTTCGCGGCGCCGCCCGAACAAGCGTTGGAGTGGTCCGATAGCGCCGTGGAGGGTGCGTATCGCTTCCTTAAGCGGCTCTGGAATCTAGTCTCGGCGCATGTCACCGACGGTCCGGCCCGCCTGCCGGAGTCGGCCCGGCTGACGCCGTCGCAGCAGGCGATGCGGCGCAAGATCCACGAGACGATTCAGAAGGCGAGCGACGATGTGGGCAGGCGGTTTACCTTCAATACGGCTATTGCCGCCGTCATGGAGCTTGCCAACGCCTTGGGCCGTTTCGATGACAGCAGCGACCAGGGCCGTGCCGTGCGCCAGGAGGGCTTGGAAGCCATTGTGCTGATCTTGGCGCCGATGGTACCGCATATCGCGCACCGGCTCTGGCAGGAATTGGGGCATGGTGGTGCCGTCGTCGACGCGGCGTGGCCCACGATGGATGAGGCGGCGCTGCAACGGGACGTGGTCGATTTGGTGGTGCAAGTCAACGGCAAGCGGCGCAGCTGCATTCAGGTGGCCATCGATGCCGAGCAGGAGGCTATCCGCGCGGCGGCATTGAATGACCCGAATGTTCGGCGTTTCACCGTCGGCAAGCACATCGAACGCATCATTGTCGTGCCCGATCGGTTGGTGAATGTGGTCGCCCGATGAGCCCTTCGATGTTGAGTCGGTTATCCCTACTGTTTGTGATCGCGCTTCTGGTGGGCTGCGGCTGGCATCTGCGGGGTTCGGGTGGCGGTGGCGACTTGGACGGCGTCATGGTTTATGTGCTGCCGGAGATGGGCGAGGGTGAACTCGCCAACATCACGACCGATACACTGCGCAGTTACGGCGCGCAAGTGGTCGATGACCAGCAGGTCGCCGACTGGGTTTTGGTTCTGCTGGGCCAGCAGACCAACCGCCGAACGGTATCCGTCACGCCGCAGGGTCAGGCCCGGGCCTATGAGCTGAGGTATACCCTGCGCTTTCGCGTGGATACTGCAGAGGGCGAAGCCCTGTTGGGCGGGCAGACGGTCGCGCCCCAAGTGGTCTATCAGGCGGATCCACAGAACGTACTCGGTAGGGAGAGCCAGGAGCGGCGACTCACCGAGCAGCTGCGCCACCAAGCACTCGATCTGATGATGGGGCGGTTGGCCGGTATTCCCCGATCTTGACGGTTACGGTTCAAGAGCGTGGCACAGATTCGCATCGACGAGCTGGAGCGGCATTTGCGCGAACGCCTCACCCCGGTGTGGTTGGTGGCCGGCGAAGAGCTACTGTTCATCGACGAGGCATGCAGAGATATTCGTGCGGCGGCCCGTACGGCGGGCTATTCCGAGCGCCAAGTGCTGCACGCCGAGACGGGCTGTTTTGACTGGAGACAGTTGGACGCGGCGGCGGGGAATCTTTCTTTATTCAGCGAACGCCGGTTGATCGAGCTTCGCCTGCCGGGGGGAAGGCCTGGAGCAGGCGGTGCCCAGGCTTTGCAGGCGTATTGTCGGGCGCCGCCGGCCGACACGTTGTTGTTGGTGGTCAGCGCGCGGCTCGATGCCCAACAGCGCCGCAGCGCCTGGGTCGAGGCGCTCAGCCGGGCCGGCGTGGTGCTCTATATCTGGCCCGTGGGTCGGCGGGATCTTCCGCGCTGGATAACGCAGCGGTTACACTCGCGCGGTTTGACCGCCGAGCGGGCGGTCGTCGAACTGCTTGCCGAGCGCGCCGAGGGTAATCTCTCGGCCGCTGCGCAAGAGGTGGAGAAGCTGCATTTGCTGCTGGGCGAGGGCCAGGTGGACTTGGCTACCGCGCGCCGCGCCGTGGTAGACAGCGCACGCTACGACGTCTTCGATCTGAGCGAAGCGGTATTTGGCGGTCGCCGCACGCGCGTGGCTCGTATCTGTCGCGGCCTGCAGGAGGAGGGTGCCGAACCGACGCTGGTGTTGTGGGCGCTGGCGCGCGAGCTGCGGGTGCTTGCAACTCTGCCGGCGCTGGTGGGCGATGCTCGCCGAATCAACGAGCTGTTTCGCCAGCATCGGGTTCCCAAGCATCGTCAGAGCCGGCTGCGTCAACTTGCGGCCGGCGCCACGGTTGATGCCTGGGAGAGGTTGTTGGTCCGAGCGGCTGGGGTTGATCGAGTGATCAAAGGAGCGGCGCCCGGTCGGCCTTGGGACGAACTGTTACAATTGAGTTTTGAGCTGACGGCATTGGCGGCGGCGATTTGAAGACGGCCGCGGGCAAGTGCCGAATCGGACGGAGACAGTGCAGATGCACAGTTCGGAGGTACGTGGCTACATGCAGGGCATCGGTCGCGCGGCGCAAGCGGCGGCCCGGATATTGGCGCGCGCCAGCAGTGCCCAGCGCAATACGGCGTTGCTGGCCGTGGCCGAGCAGCTGCAGAGCGAGCGCCAGCGGCTCAAGGAGGCTAATGAGCGTGATCAGCAAGCGGGTCGGGCCGGCGGGTTGGAACCCGCGCTTCTGGATCGCTTGGGTCTGAGTGACGCCCGGATTGATGATATGGCCGAAGGGCTGCGCCAAATCGCGGCGCTGCCCGATCCAATCGGCGCCGTTCGGGACCTGCACAGCCGCCCTTCGGGGATCCAGGTAGGCCGCATGCGGGTACCGCTCGGGGTCGTTGGCATCATCTACGAGGCCCGGCCCAATGTGACCGCGGATGCCGCCGGATTGTGCCTGAAATCGGCCAACGCGGTCATTCTGCGGGGCGGATCCGAGGCCATCCATTCCAATCAGGCCATTGCCGATTGCATCCGTCGCGGGCTTGCTGTGAGCGACTTGCCCCGAGAGGCCGTGCAGGTAGTGGAGATAACCGATCGGGCGGCGGTCGGTGAGTTGATTACGATGGATGAGTACCTCGATGTGCTCGTCCCCCGCGGTGGTAAGGGGCTGGTCGAGTGGTTGCTACGAGAGGCCACCGTGCCCATGATCAAGCATCTGGACGGTGTCTGTCATGTTTATGTCGATGATCAAGCCGACCCGGAGAAGGCCGTGCGGATCGCCTATAATGCCAAAACCCAGCGCTACGGTATGTGCAACACCATGGAGAGCCTGCTGATTGCCGAGGCCATCGCGCCGCGGCTGCTGCCGCGACTGATCGATCTTTACCAGCAGGCGGGGGTGGAGTTGCGGGGCTGCGAGCGGACGCGGGCGCTCGCGCCGGCCATGCCGGCGGCTACGGAAGCGGACTGGGGGGCCGAATACCTCGCCCCCATACTGGCCATTCGGATCGTTGCCGATTTGGACGAGGCGATCGAACACATCGAACGATATGGCTCGCATCACACGGACAGCATAGTGACCGAAAACTATACGCGTGCCTGGCGTTTCCTACGCGAAGTCGACTCCAGCTCGGTCATGGTCAACGCCTCGACACGCTTTGCCGACGGCTTTGAATATGGGCTTGGCGCCGAGATCGGGATCAGCACCGCTAAGCTGCATGCCCGAGGGCCGGTCGGGCTCGAGGGCTTGACCACTGAAAAATACGTGGTGTTGGGCGACGGCCATATCCGCGAATGAGGTGCGGCACGGCGGTCCATGGCGCGCCGATCGGTCTACTGGGCGGAACCTTCGACCCCGTTCATCACGGTCATCTTCGCCCCGCAATCGAACTGCTGGAGCGGTTGGGTTTAGCGGAAATGCGCCTTGTTCCCGGCTACGCCCCCCCCCATCGACGGCCACCCCGTGCGGATTCTGGGCAGCGGCTGCGTTTGCTGCAATATGCGGTGGCGGGCGCGCCGGGTCTGGTAGTCGATGCCCGGGAGCTGCGCCGCGGCGGTTATTCCTACACGGTGGCCACGCTGCGTGAGTTGCGTGCCGAGCTAGGGCCACGCCCGCTATGCTTCGTGTTGGGCAGCGATGCTTTTCTGGGGCTGGCCAGTTGGTACCGCTGGCGCGATCTCGAGACGCTGGCCCATCTGGTGGTAATGCAGCGGCCTGGGCACGCCTTGCGGCTCGACGACGAGCTGGCCGAATGGACCACGGCCCGGCAAGTGTTCGATCCGGCCGCTCTGCGTGGCCGCAGCAGTGGGTTAATCTTGTTTCAGGAGACCACACCGCTCGATATTTCGGCGTCCCGAATCCGTCGGCTCATCGCCCAGGGCCGTTCGGCGCGTTATCTGATGCCGAATTCGGTGTGGGAGTGTATCGCCAATGAGGGCTTGTATGGTTACCCGCAGATCTGAACACGCGTAGTAGCAATTCTCCAGCCGCGGCGGAGAAGGAGGTCGACAGGACTTGATGATGAAATCGGTCAAGACCGTGGATGAGGTGCGGCGAATCATCCAGACGGCGTTGGAGGATATCAAGGCTGAAAACGTGGTTGTGCTCGATGTGCGCCGACGTACTTCCATCACCGACTTTATGGTGTTCGCCAGCGGTACCTCGCGTCGGCACGTCAAATCGATCGCTGATCGTATCCTCGAGGCCGCCAAATGCAACGCCATCCATGCGCTGGGTGTCGAAGGGGAAGAGAGCGCCGAGTGGATCCTCATCGATTTGGGCGACGTAGTTATTCACGTGATGCAGCTCTCTGCCCGGGAGTTCTATCGGCTCGAGCATATCTGGGGCATGGAATCCGAAGACGAGACGGCCGGCTTCGGGGAAGGATCTTGATAGATCATGGAACTGCGCCTGATCGCAGTCGGGCAGCGCATGCCGCGCTGGGTCGAGGAGGGCTGGTGGGAATTCGCCCGGCGAATGCCGGCCCAGTTGCCGCTGCGCTTGCTGGAAGTGCCGCTGGGACGGCGCCGCGGACGGCAGCGGGGCATCGACGCGGCGCTGGCCGAGGAAGGGGCACGGGTGCTCGCGGCAGCCGGCAACGCACGGATTGTGGCGCTCGATTGCCGAGGTCACCCGCTCAGCACTCGGGGACTCGTTGCGCGTATGGAGGAGTGGTTGCAGGACGGGCGCGATGTCGCCCTGCTGATCGGCGGGCCCGATGGTTTGTACCGGGAGTGTCTGAGCCAGGCGGAATACCGCTGGTGTCTCTCGCCGTTGACCTTGCCGCACATGCTCGTTCGGGTCATCGTCGCGGAACAGCTATACCGCGCCTGGACTGTGCTGCAAAATCATCCTTATCATCGAGGTGGATGAGCCACAGGCGCGCTGCGCCTACAGTACCACCTCGCGAACAAGCTGCATGAGGTTTGGCATGGAGCCGGAAGCGCTTCCTGATATTTATCTCGCCTCTGCTTCGCCGCGCCGCCGGCAGCTGCTCGAACAGTTGGGCGTGCATTTCGCTGAAATCCAACAGGATATCGAGGAAACCCCGCAGCCGCGTGAAAGCCCGGAGGTGTTTGTATTGCGCTTGGCATTGGAAAAGGCTCGCGCTGGGTTGCAGGCGTTGCCGGAGGATCGGCTCAGACCGGTCCTAGGGGCGGATACGGTGGTGGTTATCGACGAAGAGGTTCTTGGCAAGCCGGCCGATGAAGCGCAGGCCATGGCGATGTTGCAGCGGTTATCCGGGCAGGTTCACCGTGTGCTCACCGGCGTTGCGCTCGTTACGGCCGATCATGAGGCAACGCGCCTGTCTGTGAGCAACGTGACGTTCCGCCCGCTCCAAGCCGAAGAACTGCATGCCTATTGGCGCAGCGGTGAGCCTCGCGATAAGGCCGGTGGCTATGCCATTCAGGGCCGGGGCGGCGGGTTCGTCGCGCACTTGGATGGCAGTTACTCCGGCGTCATGGGGTTGCCGTTGTTCGAGGTTGGAGACCTGCTCGCCGAGTTCGAGATCGCCTATCAGCGGCACTGGGACTCCGGATAAGTCGTGGGCCAAGAGATATTGATTAATGTTACACCTCGTGAAACCCGGGTCGCGGTGGTGGAAAACGGCGTTTTGCAGGAGATTTACATCGAGCGGGCCTGTCGGCGTGGTTTGGTGGGCAACATCTATAAGGCGAGCGTCTCACGCATACTGCCGGGCATGCAGGCGGCGTTTCTCAATGTAGGATTGGCGCGCACAGCCTTTCTGCATGCCTCGGATATTACTTGTCCAGAGGCGTCGCCCGCAGCGGGCAGCGCCCCTACAGCCGACATCACCGATTTGCTCAAGGAGCAGCAGCACGTCTTGGTGCAGGTGATTAAGGACCCGATCGGCACCAAAGGCGCCCGTTTGACCACCCATATTACTATTCCTTCTCGGCTCATGGTTTTGTTACCCGATAACCCGACGGTGGGTATTTCCGCTCGGATCGAAGAGGAGGCCGAACGGGCGCGGTTGCGCCGTATCGGCGAGGCGTTCGTCGCGGCCGGCGAGGGCTGCGGCTATATATTGCGCACGGCGGCGGAAGGCGCTACCGAGGACGCTTTGCAGCGCGATCGGGACTTTCTGGGCAAGCTTTGGAAGTCGATCCAAGTGCGCAGCGAGCTGGCTCAGCCAGAAACACTCGTCCACGGTGACCTCCCGCTTGCGCTGCGCGCCCTGCGGGATTTGGTCACCGAAGGCATCGCCAAGGTCTGGGTGGATTCCTGGGAGACCTACCAGAAAGTGCGGGTTTTCTGCGAACAGTTTTTGCCGGACATCGCGGAGCTCATCGAGCATTATCGGGGTGAGCGCCCGATTTTCGATCTCTACGGGGTGGAGGACGAAATTCAACGTGCGTTGGAGCGCCAGACCCAGCTTAAATCGGGCGGCTACCTGATCATCGATCAGACCGAGGCGATGACGACGATCGACGTTAATACGGGGGGCTATGTCGGCCATCGAACCTTGGAAGAGACGATCTTCAAGACCAATCTTGAAGCGGCTCAAGCCATAGCCCGACAGCTGCGGCTGCGCAATCTCGGCGGGATCATTATCATCGATTTTATCGATATGGAGGAAGAAGACCATCGGCGTCAGGTGCTGCGCGCGCTCGAGAAGGCCCTCGAGCGGGATCATGTGAAGACCCAGATCAGTGGAGTCTCGGCATTGGGTTTGGTGGAGATGACCCGCAAGCGCACGCGGGAGTCGCTGGAGCGCGTTCTGTGCGAGCCGTGCCGAACCTGTGCCGGGCGCGGCAGCCTCAAAACCGCCGAAACCGTCTGTTACGAGATTGCGCGCGAAATCCTCCGGGAAGCGCGGCAGTTCGATGTCCAGAAGCTGTTGGTGTTGGCCTCCCAAGAGGTCGTCGATCTGATCCTCGATCAAGAAAGCGATACCCTCGCCGAGCTCGAGAGCTTTATCGGTAAACCGATCGAGTTCCAGGCCGAGCCGCTTTATACCCAGGAACAGTTTGACGTGGTTTTGATGTGATCGTTCGGCGGCGCAAGCGCTGGCTGTCTGGCCAGTGTCGTGTCGGGGTTCGCAACGGTTGGCGCGCGCGCGGGAGTCATTACTTTGTCGTTGTATACGACTGAGCGGGTCCGCGCGGGATTGCTCTATGCCGCTGCGGGCGTATTGGTCGCAGCGGCGATTGCGTTGACGGCGTTGCGCTTGGCGCTCGCCTATGCTCCGGTTTTCCATGGCGAGTTGGAGGCGTTGCTCGCGCGGTGGCTGGATCGTCCAGTGGCGATTTCTGCTTTGGATGCGCGCCTGGTTGGGTTTACTCCAACGCTGATTCTGCACGACGTGCGCATCGGCGGCACTTCGAGCCGTCCAGCCGACCTAGCGGCGAATCGGCTCGAAGTCTCGATTGACTTTGGGGCGATGCTGCGTAACCTCCAGGCTCGGTTTATCGAATTACGTGCCGATCAGCTCAAGATCATGTTGAGGCGCCATGCCGATGGGCGCATCGCCCTTGGCGAGCAAGCAAGCGGTGCGGGCAATCGGTTGTTTGCATTCATCGCGCGCCTGCGTCTGCGGGAGGCCTCGGTCAGGTTGATCGATCAGCGCCGAGGCGAGATCTGGCGGTTGGCCGGACTCCATGCTTGGTTTTGGTACGACGCCGGAGAGGCCCGTCTCGCCGCCCATTTCTTACCGGTGCAGCCACACTTGGCGAAGCGGGTGAAATTGGCTGTACGCTGGCACGGTTCGCCTCGCTCCCTGGCTGAAAGCAATGGTTCGGGTTATCTGAGCTTGCGTGAGGCCCGGTTCGGCCGAATTGGGGCGGTTTTGCCGCCCGCTTGGAGCGTACCGGTGGTTGCCGGGCAAGCCGATGCTCAGCTTTGGCTGAGCGTGCGCCGGGGTCGACCCGAGCGGGTTTCGGTCGATGCCAGCGCCTGGGGAGTGAAGCTCGGTGGGGCCGAGGGGGCGGTGCGGTTTCGGCGCCTAGCCGGGCGCGGCCATTGGCAGCGTGCGGAGGACGGTTGGAATCTCGACATCAATGCCTTGCAATTGCAACGGCCAGGTGGCGCGCTGGGCCCGCCCGGGAATATATCGATTCGGTATGTGAGCAATGCCGCGCGCGCGGCGCTGTGGCGTATTCGCACCACAGCGCTACGGCTTGGTGATTTGGCCGCACTGGCGCGTGACAACGACCGATTACCGCCGAGCTGGCGCCAGCGGCTCACGCGGTTGGCCCCGCAGGGCGAGCTCAGCGAGGCCGCCTTGGTATTGCAAACCACGGACCGAGTGCAACGCTACCGCGTGAGCGGACGCTTCCAGGGTCTTACTCTAGAGCCGGCCGAACAGTTGCCGGGGCTGACCGCCGGAGCCGGTCGTTTCCTGGTCAGCGAGCGCGGCGGTCGGTTGCGGCTCACTGCGCGCAATACGCAACTCAGGCAGCCTGAGCTCTTTGCCCAACCGTTTGCGTTGCAGCGCCTGCAGGTGCAAAGCGAATGGCGGGTCAGCGGGGGCCGGGTGCGGTTGGCAATCCCCCGGTTGCAGGCGAGCGATGCGGGTGGTGAGTTGGATGCGCGGGTCGGGTTATGGCTCGGCGCACGACAGGGCCCATTCATCGATGCACGCGCCCACCTGCGCCACAGCGAGGCCGCTAACATCAGTCGCTATCTGCCGGAGCGGGTACTGGCCAAGGGGCTGACCGAATGGCTGCAGCATGCGATACGCGGTGGTCGTGTCCAGGCTGACCTGATGTTGCGTGGCCGGCTCCACGATTTTCCCTATCGTGCGGGCTCGGGGGTATTTGAGGTGCGCAGCCGGATGGACGAGGTGAGCCTGGCCTACCATCCGGGTTGGCCGATGCTACGTGGGCTGGCCGGCCGGCTATCGTTTCGCCGAGGGGCGCTGCGAGTCGAACTCGATCGCGGTCGCGTTTACCGCAGCAGCTTGACTCATGCCATGGCCACGATCCCCGATCTGATGCAGCCACGGCTCAGGGTGCATGCTCAGTTCACCGGTCCAGGCGGCGATTTGCTGCGTTTTCTGCGCGAATCGCCATTGGCTGATGATCACGCGGCCGCGTTGCGGCGGGTATCGCTCGCGGGAGAGCAACGGCTCGATCTACAGCTCGCCTTGCCGTTCGGCGGCCGGCCGATTAAAGTCGCTGGCCGAATCGATCTGGACCGGGCGCGCTTGGCGGCGCCGCTCTTCGGTTTGGTTATCGAGGATCTGACGGGGCGGATCGGTTTCGATGAGAATGGCATGAGCTGGGATCGGCTGTACGGGCGTTTCAGCGGCCGTACTTTGGTGAGCACGGCCGCTACGAGCGGTACACCGCGGCGGATTCGGATCGAGACGCGGTTCCGCTCTTCGGTGGCGGATTTGCTCGGCGCTGATAACCCGCTCGCAGCGCAGCTTCCTGGCGCTACGGACTGGCGCTTGCGGATCGAGAGTAACGGTTTTCGCTCCACCGAGCAGCGTTTGGTTTTGACTCTGGAGTCTGCGCTGCGCGGTGTGTCGATGAGTTGGCCCCCACCGTTGACGAAACCACAATCGACCCCTCGGCGGCTGAAGATCCGAACGCGGTTGGACGCGGCGGGCCGAGGACCGATTCGCGTGCGTTATGGCGATTTGGGCTCCGCCGTGCTCACCTTGACGCCACGCCCGTGGAGTGTGGAGCGGCTTGGGGTGCGCTTTGGCAGCGGCCCAGCGCAGTTACCCAAGGGCCCGGGGACTGAGCTGTCCGGTACGTTGGAGCAGCTTGATTTGGTCACGCTGATCGGCTTGGGATCAGAACAAGAAACGCTCGATCTGCCCCCGTTGCAGGGCGTCGATTTGCGCCTCGGTACGCTCTTTTGGGCGGATACTCCGCTCGTGGATGCGCTGCATTTAAGCGCAGAAAAGCGATCAGGCGACTGGCTTATCCGGCTCGCGGGTCCGAATGCCGCCGGCAGGGTGCGTTGGCCGCAACAGGGGGCGGGTCGAGCGAGAGTGAGTCTCGCGCGGTTGCGTCTTGCCGGGTGGCCTGAGCTTGGTACCGAGCGTGATCGGCTCGCGCCGAATGCACTGCGTCTTCCCGGAATCGATTTGGACATTGCGGATCTGCAGTTGGATACCGCCAACTTTGGTCATCTCCGCCTACGCCTTGCTCGGGTGAAGGCGGGTCTGGTGTTGGAGACGATGAATTTGACCGGGCCGGTGCTCAAGATCAAAGCGGCCGGCCGATGGGATGATAACGCGCCGCGCGGTCATTCGACGATGGAGCTCAACATGGTCAGCGAGGATACCGGCAAAGCCTTGGCGCTGTTTGGGTTCGCGCAGGCCATCGGCAATGGCAAGACCCACGCGCAGGCGCATTTGCAGTGGCCTGGTACGCTGCTGGATTTCCGAGTGGCACGCATCGCCGGGAGAATACGATTTACCGTTCGCGATGGCGCGCTACTCCAAGTTAAGCCCGGGGCCGGGCGGATTTTCGGTTTGCTCAGCGTGGCAACCTTACCGAGACGGCTGATGCTGGATTTCTCCGATCTTTTCGGCCAAGGTTTGGCATTCGACCGGATCGAGGTTCATTGTCGCCTTGAAAGTGGCGCGGCGCAGCCCGAAGTATTTTATATTGACGCTCCCGCGGCCTATATCGAGGTTGCCGGACCGATCGACTTGGTTAAAGGGGAATACGATCAGACAGTTACTGTGATCCCGCATGTTTCCTCCGCAGTGTCACTGCTCGGTGGCTTGGCAGGCGGTCCGGTGGCCGGGGTGGTTTTGTTTCTGACTCAGAAATTATTTCAGACGAGCATAGCGCAGCTGGCCCAGAACCGGTATCGGATAACCGGCCCGTGGGAGCATCCGCGGATCGAAGGCATGGGGCAAACGCGAGCCGAGGTGCCGAGGGGGGGCGATGACTCAAGATGAAGCGCGACTGGCGGCTATTCAAATGGTCTCTGGCGATGGGGTGGCGGCGAACCTCGAGTCGGCCGATCGCCTTATTGCCGAGGCGGTGGCTGGCGGTGCCGATTTGGTGGCGTTGCCGGAGAATTTCGCCTTTGTCGGTCGCGATGAAGCGGGCAAATTGGCTATAGCGGAGCCGGATGGCGGCGGTCCAATTCAATCTTTCTTGGCGGAGCGGGCGCGTCGTCATGGCATCTTTCTGGTCGGCGGTACGATACCCTTGCGCACTTCCGATCAGCGACGAGCCCGGGCCGCCTGCTTGGTTTATGGGCCCAGTGGCGAGCGCTGCGCGCGCTACGACAAGATTCATCTGTTTGATGTGGCCGTAAGTGCCGATGAGCGGTATTGTGAATCGGAAACACTGCAAGCGGGCGACAATACGGTGATTTTCGACACGCCGTTTGCCCGCGTGGGTCTGGCCGTCTGCTATGATCTGCGTTTCCCCGAGCTCTTCCGTGAGCTGGTGGCGCAGGGTGCGGAGCTGCTGGTGGTGCCCTCGGCATTTACTGCGCTCACCGGTGCCGCGCATTGGGAGCTTCTGGTTCGTACCCGGGCCGTAGAGAATCTGTGCTATCTGGTGGCTCCAGACCAGGGCGGGGAGCATCCCAATGGCCGGCTGACCTATGGCGAGACGCTGATCGTGAATCCATGGGGGCGGATTCTAGGACGCCATAGCCGCGGGCCCGGTATGACCCAGGCTCGAATGGTTCGCGCCGAGCTTCGGGAAACGCGCCGGCGCTTCCCGGCGCTCGAGCATCGTCGCCTAGGCGTGGCTCCGCCGGCGGCGCGGTCGACGGAGGAAGGTAATGTCTGACAGTACGATGCAGCACAATCTGGATCTGGCGCGCCAGAGCATTTTGGCTCCAGCCGATCTGGGCGAAACCGATCTGGAGCGGGTTTTCGGGCGCTTGATGGGACCCAAGGTCGACGCCGCCGATCTTTATTTTCAGGTGCAACGGCATGAGGCCTGGGTTCTGGAGGATGGGATTATCAAGGAGGGTAGCCGTAGCCTCGATCAAGGTGTCGGCGTGCGAGCCGTCAGTGGCGAGCAGACCGGGTTCGCCTATTCCGATGAAATCATGCTGCCGGCCCTGCTGGAGGCCTCCAGTGCCGCGCGAGCCATTGCCCGTAGCGGCGGTGCCGGGCGGCTCCAAGCCTGGAAGGCGGGCGAAGGCTTGGCGCTGTATCAGCCGCTCAATCCCCTAGACAGTTTGAGCGCTGATGAGAAGGTGGCGCTGCTGCGTGAACTCGATGCCGAGGCCCGACGGCAGGATCCGAGAGTGGAACAGGTGGTCGTGAGCCTCGCCGGTGTGCATGACGTGGTCTTGGTGGCCACCGGTGATGGCCAGCTGAGCGCCGATGTCCGCCCCTTGGTGCGGCTCAATGTCACCGTCCTGGTCGAACAGAATGGCTGCCGCGAGAGCGGCAGTGCCGGCGGTGGCGGGCGAACCGGTTACGAGTGTTTCCTCGACAGCGACCGCCTCAAGGGGTATGCCCGCGAGGCGGTGCGCCAAGCGCTGCTCAACCTGGAGGCGGTCGAGGCCCCGGCGGGGACCTTGCCGGTCGTGCTCGGTCCGGGTTGGCCGGGAGTGTTGCTGCACGAGGCTGTTGGGCATGGTCTCGAGGGTGATTTCAATCGCAAAGCCACTTCGGCTTTCGCGGGGCGTCTCGGTGAGCGGGTCGCCTCGCCGCTTTGCACGGTGGTCGATAATGGAACGTTGCCCGGCCGGCGCGGTTCGCTCAACATCGACGACGAGGGCACTCCAACCCAATGCACCACGCTGATCGAGCGGGGAGTGCTTACCGGCTATATGCAGGACAGCCTCAATGCCCGGCTGATGGGCATGCGCCCGACCGGCAATGGTCGGCGGGAGTCTTATGCCCATCTGCCGATGCCGCGTATGACCAATACCTATATGCTGGCTGGACCGCATGCCCCGGAGGAGATTATCGCCTCGGTAGATCGCGGCCTCTATGCCGTTAATTTCGGTGGTGGGCAGGTCGATATCACCTCAGGCAAGTTCGTCTTCTCTGCTAGCGAAGCTTATCTCATTGAAAATGGACGCATTACTCGTCCGGTCAAAGGCGCGACATTGATTGGCAATGGACCGGACGTATTGACCCGGGTCAGCATGGTGGGCAATGACCTTCAGCTTGACAGCGGCATCGGTACCTGTGGCAAGGAAGGCCAAAGCGTGCCCGTCGGGGTAGGGCAACCCACTCTTAAAGTGGATGCGCTTACGGTTGGGGGAACGCAGGTTGGGTAGGTGATGTGCCGAGATTTTAGATCAGGAGGGTTGGATGACGGAATCTGCGTTGAGTCCGGCTGTGCAGCGCCAGTTGCCGGCCAAAGCCGAGCTTGCCGAGCCGCTTTGCGAGGCGCTTGAGGAGGCTACTCGGCAAGGCGCCACGGCAGCTGAAGCCTCCGTCAGTTCGAGCTTCGGCCTGTCGGTCAAGGTCCGCCAGGGCGAAGTGGATACGCTAGAGCACATGCGTGATCGTGGTTTGGCGATTACCGTTTATTTCGGCCAACGCAAGGGAACGGCTAGCTCGGCCGATTTTAGCCGTGCCTCGTTGGTGGAGACGGTTCGTGCCGCCTGTGATATCGCGCGGTATACTTCCGAAGATCCCTGCGCCGGCTTGGCCGACGCCGCGTTGATGAGCACGGATGCGCCGGATCTGAGACTCCATTATCGCTGGGATATCGAGCCGGAGACGGCGATCGATTTGGCGCGCGAATGCGAAGCCGCCGCACTCGGGGTGGATCCGCGCTTGACCAACTCCGAGGGCGCCGAGGTCTCGACGCACCAGGGAATTCACGTCTACGGCAACACCCACGGCTTCCTGGGCGGCTACCCGGCCTCCCAGCACAGCATCAGCTGTGTGGTGCTCGGTCGCATCGGCGAGTCCATGCAGCGAGATTATTGGTATACGACCGCTCGTGATCCGAGTGCATTGCAAGCGGCCATAGCCGTTGGGCAAGAAGCCGGGCGGCGTACCGTGCAGCGTTTGGGGGCACGTCGACTCTCGACTCGGACGGTACCGGTTCTTTTTACGCCTACCGCCGCCCGTAGCCTGTTCGGCCATTTTCTAGGGGCGATTCAGGGCAGCAGTTTATATCGCAAGGCCTCTTTTTTGCTCGACTCGCTGAATACGCAAGTGTTTCCGAGTTGGCTCACTATCGAGGAACAACCGCATTTACCGGGCGCTTTGGGCAGTGCGCCGTTCGACGGGGAGGGAGTGGCGACACGGCCTCGCACTCTGGTCGAGCAGGGTGTACTGCGCGGCTATGTGCTGTCGAGTTACTCGGCTCGAAAGCTCGGGATGCAGACGACGGGTAACGCCGGGGGGATCCATAATCTAATCGTACACCCCGGCGCCATGGACTACTCGCAACTACTCCAGGAGATGCATCGGGGGTTGGTGGTCAGTCATTTGATGGGCCAGGGGGTAAACCCGGTAACCGGAGATTACTCTAGGGGCGCTGCTGGTTTTTGGGTAGACAACGGCGAGGTGGCCTATCCGGTCGAAGAAATCACCATCGCAGGTCACCTCAAAGAGATGTTCAAGCGCATCCAGGCGGTTGGCCGAGATGTCGATATCCGTGGCAACATACGCACCGGTTCGGTGCTGGTCGAGGGTATGACCGTTGCTGGCGAGTAGTCGGCGGTGGCTTCGAGCGTGGAGATGGTTGCCCGCCCACGTACTGACAGCCCGCTGACCGACCGCGCAGTCGGCTTAAATCGACCCCACTTATGGTAATAGACCCGCTAACGAGCGTTGTTAAGACGATGGTAAAGGCCGTTCGCGGGGCGCGCGAATAAAGATGCGTTTGGTTCACGGCGACCGTTTTGGCCAAAGGATTTCGAGCGGTGATTTTGCTCGGCGTGAACCCGTTGAGGCTTCGGTAGCGCGGTTTTAACGCACAAGTTTAGACGAAGGGGAGAGGTATGAAGTTTCGAGAACTGCTCGAAACCTGGGAGAGATCAGCCGGAGAGCGGCGCACTTCGGAAGTCTATTCGGTGCGCTTGCCGGTCCATGACGCAGCCAAGCTTGCCGCGCTTGCCGAGATGTTCCCGGGGCGCTCGGAGCAGGACATCATTACCGATTTGCTCTCCACTGCACTCGACGAAATTGAGGCGGCTTTTCCCTATGTGCCGGGCGAGCGGGTCGTGGCCGAGGACGAACACGGTGATCCGATCTACGAGGATATCGGGCTGACGCCGCGTTTCCAGTCCCTCACCCGCAAGCATCTGCGGTGTTCCGGCGCTGATTTCGATGAGGGGTGAGTCGATTGGAAACGGGGCGGGCGGACTACTATTCGGTTTCGCCAAAGCGCCCCTCAACTAATTCAGCCAATGTGGCGAGGGCCTCCTGAGCATCGGGCCCGCGGGCTAGGATCAAGAGCTTCGTTCCGCAACAGGCCGCGAGCATGAGCAGGCCCAAGATGCTCTTGCCGTTGACTTCCTTGCTGCCGCGCTTGATTCGTATCTCACTACGAAAACGCGAGGCTACCGAGACGAAGCGGGCAGCGGCTCGAGCATGTAGGCCGAGCTTGTTGGTAATCCGAATCTCGCGTATGAGAAATTCGTCGTTATGTGTCATGTCCAAATTGGTATGGGGCTTTTTGTCAGCCACACTCCATTGTGCCCCCGGGTAAGACCTCATTCCGCCGTTCGAGCAGCGCTTGCTGCGGATAATTCAGTTCCCTCGGCACGTTCACAGCTCGATGCCGGCCACGGCTGTCACCCACTTCTGCTCATAAAGACCCAGGGCTAGATTGTTCGATTCCTAGCCGAAGGCTCAATCAATATTAAAAAGCGCCTAATTTTTTCTTTCAGCCTGTGTAATCGGTATATAGACCGGGCTCGGTATCGTCGGCCGGGCCCCGTCGTTTTGCAAAACGTTGCGGCATATCGACTGCAGCAGCATGTGCCGAGGACGATTTTGCTTTTTTCAAAATCTTCTCACTGATCCGGCCATCTCTCAGTAGCAGCCAGCAGATAAGGCGATACCTTACACTGCCTACACTCAGCCGTGCGCGAGCTCCCGATGACGAACGGTGATGCTGGCTCTGCGTGCGCGAAAATGATCGGCCAATCGATTCGCCAGATAAACGGACCGATGTTGGCCACCGGTGCAGCCGATGGCGACGGTGAGGTAACTGCGGTTCTCGCGCTCGAAGTGTGGAATCCATTCATCGAGAAAATCCTGGACTTGGCGATAGTAGCGCTCCACGTCCTGCTGTGCGGCGAGATAGCTGACCACGGCCGCATCCAGGCCGGTGAGTGAGCGCAGTTCGGGCTCCCAATGCGGATTGGGAAGACAGCGGGCGTCGAACACATAATCGGCATCCGGTGGGAGCCCCTGCTTGTAGCCGAATGACTCAAATAGCAATGACAGAGAGTAGGGTTCGCGTACGAGGCGTTTGCGTACCAGATCGCGCAATTGATGCACGGTAGTCCGGGTGGTGTCGATAATGAGGTCGGCTCGCTCCAGTATCGGTTTGAGCAGCACGCGCTCGCACTCAATGGCCTCTGCAAGTGGGATGTCGGGGCCACTGAGCGGATGGCGGCGGCGGGTCTCGCTGAAGCGCTTGAGTAGCGTAGCGTGCTCCGCATCCAGCGCCAGGATTTCGCAATGGATGTCCCGGGCCATTATCTCCTGCAGAATTGTTGGGAACCGGGTCAGATCTTCGGGGCCGTTGCGCGCATCAATGCCGACGGCATAATGCTGGCTCGCGGCCGTCGGGGTTTCCGTGACATGACGAGCAAACGCGCTTAGCAGTCCGACCGGTAGGTTGTCGATGCAGTAAAAGCCGGTGTCTTCGAGTGTGTTAAGCGCAATACTTTTGCCCGACCCCGACAGTCCACTGATGATTACCAGTCTCATACCAGCTCCGGCCTCTGTTCTCCAACTGATCCTAGCGCGGAATTCCCGACGGCATCGCGCGCCTGGATTTGGCGTACCGCGGTTTCGATGAGCAGCGCCCGCGGTCGCAGGCTGGATAGGGTCAGCCGGAGTAGACTCCGACCAAGCCAGCCCTGCCTCGTCCAGGCCCCATACAAAGGGTCGGCCGGAGGCGGTTCGGTCGTGAGCACTACGAGCAGCCGAATGACGGCGTTCGATGTAACGGCTGCCTCGCCGAAGAGTTCATTGACCTTCAATAGCCCCAGCCCATGGACTGCTAATTGACCATGGAGCGGCCCGGGTGCACTGCCCAGCAACGCGCCACTGGCATGCGCTTGTATGCGGACCGCGTCGTCGGTTATTAGTTGGTGGCCACGTTCGAGTAGCATCAAAGCGGTTTCACTTTTGCCCACTCCGCTTTCGCCTTGGAGCAGTACGCCGTAGCCATGGACTTGGACGAGCGTTCCCGGGCGCGTCAGATCGAGCTGTGCGTCGAGCAGTTTGCGGATGCGAGCAAGGGCCACCGAGCTGGGTAGTGGGGTGCTGATAACCGGCGCCAGCAAACGCTTGTGGCGGTGAGCTGTATTGCTGTCGGCGGATTCGACCCAAAGAAGGGGTGTTGGTGTGGAATCGAGCTCGGGTTGGTCCGGTATGAGCCGAATCAGGGCCGGTGTCTCTGGGCCGACCCAACAGCCGGCAGTTTCGGGCAGTTGCAGGTCAGTGGGCAGATCCGATACCGGCGGCCTCGGGGCATTGGCATCTAGGGCGCGAGCGAGTATGGCACAGTCGAGCCGGGTGTTCCCTAAATTGTTTGTATCAGGCATTCCCTCTCTCCCGACCGGTTTTAAAAGGAGGGTATCACCGCGGGAGCGACCAAACCGATCAACTGTGCTCGTGCACTTGCCTCGTAGAGCGGTTGCTACCCGCTTGCGATCAGCGGCGCGAGCGGTGGCCATAGGTGCTTTTGATCACATGACTCCATTAGCCTGGCGGAACTCGGCGTTGGGGACGCGTTATTCGGCTCGAAGTCGGTTCAAGAGCCTGGTGAGTCGGCTTGCCAACGCACGATATGTTGATACATTTCCTCCACACTTTGACTGCTTCGTAACCGTTCGCAGAACGCGTGATCACTGAACAGTTCCGCCAAGGCTGCGAGAACGCGCAGATGCTCGTCGGTGAAGTGTTTCGGTACGATCAAGGCGAACAGCAAATCGACCGGTTGCTTGTCGATCGCATCGAAATCGACCGGCTGGTCCAGCCTGATCAGAGCGCCCCGCGTTTCGCTGATGCCATCAACGCGGGCGTGCGGTAAGGCCACACCCTTGCCGAGCCCGGTACTTCCCAACCGCTCCCGCCCGATCAGATGTTCGAAAATCGTCCTGTCTGTCGGTCCGCCCTCAGTTTGGGCGAGGAGCACACTAAGTACTTCCAAGCTGCGTTTCTTGCTGGTGACATGAACCCCGCAGCGGATTCGCTCAGGGACTAACAGATTGACGACATTCATTGCCCCGTGCCCCAACGGATGAGATCTGAGGCGTGCCCTACTCACGGCCCCACGCGCTGGCCGGGATCGATCAGGATCCCGGCCAGCCGCTTGTTATGTTACTGTTCGAGGGCTTGGCTGACCGGGCCCTCTCGGCGATGGTGGTCCGCACGTTTTTCCTTGTGCTTGACGACCTGTCGATCGAGTTTGTCGATCAATCCGTCGATGGCGGCATACATGTCCTGCTCGAGCGCGCCGGCATAGAGCTTAGCGCCACTCACGTTGAGCGTCGCCTCCGCTTTCTGGTTTAGCTTTTCGACGGTCAGAACGACATGTGCGTCGACCACATTATCAAAGTGGCGCTCCAGTTTGTCGAACTTCGACCCTACATAGTCGCGTAACGCCTCGGTGATTTCCACGTGGTGCCCAGTAATATCGATCTGCATAACGCCCTCTCGGTGATCAGGCAAAACGCCTGCGCTCGGTTGATGAAGCGATGCTCATGGACTCGCGGTACTTGGCCACTGTCCGCCGCGCCACATTGATCCCGTCGGCCTGCAGCTGCTCGGCAAGCTGACTGTCGCTGAGCGGGCGTGAGGCATCTTCGGCGGCGATCAAGCGGCGGATACGGGCCCGTATTGCGGTTGCCGAGCATTCCCCTCCGTCTACCGTCTGAACATGACTCGAAAAGAAATGTTTGAATTCGTAAGTCCCGTTGGGTGCCCTGAGATACTTTTGACTGGTGATGCGCGAGACGGTGGATTCATGCATGTTGATCGTTTCAGCCACCTCGCGCAGCACCAACGGTTTCATCGCTTCCTCGCCATGCTCGAGAAAATCCCGTTGTCGCTCCACGATGCACTGTGCCACCTTCAGTAAGGTTTCGTTGCGCGAGTGCAGGCTCTTGATCAGCCAGCGTGCCTCCTGTAGATGCTGCCGCATGACCGAGTTGTCACGGCTGTTATCGCCGCGCCGCACGAGTCCCGCGTACTGGCTGTTAACCCGCAGGCATGGATAGGCGTCTGGATTGATCTCGACCCGCCAGTGACCGTTTTCCTTACGCACGAAGACATCCGGAATAATGTATTCTGGGCGCTCACTGCTGATGCGCAACCCCGGGCGGGGATCAAGCGTTTGGACCAGTGCTAGGGTTTGCTGGAGGGCCTGCTCATCGAGATGCAACCGGCGCCTGAGCTGCGCAAACTGTCGCTTGGCCACCAGCCCCAGGTGCTGGTCGATGAGTTGCCGCGCCGGCTCCAACCAAGGGGTTTCGGGGTCGAGTTGGTCGAGTTGCACCAGTAGTGCCTCGCGCGGGTCGCGTGCCGCAACCCCGACCGGGTCGAAGTGCTGGATTTGGATCAATACGGCCTCGATCTCTTGTTCGGACACATCCCATTGCTCGGGAAGCGCTGTGTGGATCTCGGCCAGAGAGCAGCCTAAATAGCCATCATCGCGAACCGCATCGATGATGGCTTCAGCGATGGTCAACTCCCGAGTCGAGAATCGATTGAGCTGAGCCTGCCAGACCAGGTAATCCTGGAGCGACTGACTGCCCTCACTTTGGTTGGCAAAAGGATCCCGTTCCTCGGTATAGCCTGGGTCGCTATAAATGGTGGCGCCGTCATAGCCGTCTTCCCAGCTCGTATCCAGCGGCAGTTCATCGCCGATTTGCTCGTTTTGTGTCGTGCCCTCGCTGTTTTGCCCCGAGCCGTCAGCCCCGTGCTCAGTCTCGTGTTCGCGCTCCGAAGGGCTCACGAGCAACTCCGCCTCATCGAAACTGGTATCGGCTTCCTCCGCAAGCTCGAGCATCAGGTTGGACTCAAGCGCCTGCTGTATTTCCATCCGCAGCTCAAGGGTTGGTAATTGTAACAGGCGTATGGCCTGCTGAAGTTGGGGCGTCATCGTGAGCTGCTGACGCAGACGGAGTTGAAGCGACTGTTTCATGTTCTGCTATCAATGCCGGTCAAACATCCAGGCGGCTGTTGGTGTAACGACATGCTCGAAACAGTACCACATTGCAGAGTAGCGCAATTGTTGATCCATTTCTTATGGTGCCAGAAGCGGGCGTTTTGTCACAGGCGGAAATTACGTCCCAGGTAGACGGCTTTGACCTGATCATCGGCCAGCACAACATCGGCGGAGCCCTCGGCGATCACTCGGCCTGCGCTCAGAATATAGGCCCGATCGACAATCCCGAGTGTGTCGCGCACGTTGTGATCCGTTATGAGTACACCGATTCCCCGTTCGACCAAATGCCGGACGATGTCTTTGATGTCTCCCACCGAGATCGGATCCACCCCGGCGAAAGGCTCGTCGAGTAGCACGAACCGGGGGTCTGCGGCGAGCGCACGGGCGATTTCCACCCGCCGGCGTTCACCACCGGAGAGACTGATGCCAAGTTGATTGCTTAGGTGGCTAACATGGAATTCCTCCAATAGCGCTTCCATGGTGTGCCGCCGATCGGCCCGCGAGAGATCGCGGCGCAGCTCAAGAATGGCCATTAAATTCTGGGCGACGGTGAGCTTGCGGAATACCGAGGCCTCTTGGGGTAGGTAGCCGATGCCCAAGCGGGCTCGAGCATGCATGGGCAGACGGGTAATGTCCTGCCCATCCAGGGCAATCCGCCCACCGTCGGCAGACACGAGTCCGACGATCATGTAAAAACAGGTGGTTTTGCCGGCCCCGTTGGGGCCGAGCAAGCCGACGATCTCGCCGCTGCGGATGTATAACGAGGCATCTCGGACCACCGGCTGTCGGCGATATTGCTTGGTCAGCCCGGCGGCTTTGAGCTCGCTGCCGGGTGCCGGCTGGGCTGCGCTCATCGACCTTCGCCCGCTTGCTTAGCATGTGGCTGATTAGGGTAGATGGTGATGTGGATACGCTTCGTTTTATCCTTGCCGGAGTGGGCCTCGACGTGGTCCGCCTCGATGTCGTAGACAACCTGGTTGCCGCGAAACGTATTGGAGCCTTGCCACAACGTGGCTCCCTGGAGCAGCCGGATCCGGCGTGGTCCGGTTTCGTAATACTCCATGCGGGGCGCTTTGGCGTGCACGTATTCACTCTCACCCTCGGGCAATTCCCGATAGGTTGCCGGATGGCCTTCCACGATGATGCGATCGAGTGCTCGACTGTCCGGGGCGTAATAGATATGCATGACCTCGCCGGTGATGCGCAGCGTCCCCTGAGTGAGCACGACATCACCCCGGTAGACGCTCACGCCTTTGACGTTATCGATTTCGGCCTGGTTCGCGCTTAGCTTGATGGGTTGGTCGCGATCGCTGTCGCGAGCCACGCTGTTCGAGTACGGTGCGAGCAGCGCGATCATGACCGTGACGAGCAGAGACCAGCCGAGTCCCCACTCAGCGATTCGATGCGGCATAGTATCCCTTGGCTGCGGCGAGCAGCTGGATGCGCTGCTTGCGCAGCCAGGCTCGGGCCCCGATGGCGTCGATGCGGAAATCGCGGCCATAAACGGTCACCGGCGTGTCGGTATCGGCATAGTCCTCATGCGGGCGTAGATGCAGGCGCTGCGTCTTCAGCGTGATCGCGGTGTTGTCCGCGCTCGCTGGGCGATGTAGCCGTACGCTGCCATACAGCTGCACTTCGCTACCACCGGCCGCTATCCGGCCGTTGTCGGCGCGGCCGCGCCAGGGTGCTCCGGTCGGTGTGTATACGGTCCATACCGGCCGTTCGATCAGCGATACGTCGGCTTGCCGGTAATGAACCATGCGCTTGCCCCGAATGGCGTAGTCGGCGCGCCCGTCTGGGCGCGTAACGTGTAGGTCGAAGTCACCCAAATAATAGGTGGCTTGGGGCTGTTCGGATCGCGGTCGAACCGGGCGCTGCTCATCGAATAGCCACCAAGCCAGCGGTGCCAGCAAGCCGAATACCGCGACGGGAAAGAAACGATAGCGACGGACGCTAGCCATGTTGCTCCAGCAAATCTTGCAGACACTCGCGTGCTGCGAGCAGTAATTCACAGACCTCGCGTACGGCGCCGTGACCGCCGCGGCGGCGGGTCTGCCAATGGCAGGCTGCGGCGATCCGGGGATGGGCGTCGGCTACCGCGATGCCGAGCCCTGCCATGCGCACGGCTCCGAGGTCGACGATATCATCGCCGACGTAGGCGCAGTCGAGCGCGGTGAGTTTCAGTCCCTCGCACAGCGCGGTCAAGGCGAGGCGTTTGTCCTGCGCGCCTTGGACAACGTGACGAACGCCCAGCTCGCGCGCGCGCCGTGCCACTGTAGCGCAGCAGCGCGCGCTCAGCATGGCGACTTCGATGCCAGAGGCGATGGCCATTTTGATGCCTTGACCGTCATGGCTGTGAAACGGCTTCATGATCTCGCCGTACTGACCGATGTAGAGCGTGCCGTCGGTGAGTACGCCGTCGACATCTAGCGTTAGCAATCGCACTCGTGCCGCCCGTGCGATCACCTCGGCGCTCGGGCGTGTGCAGTAGGCATCGGCGAATGCCGCCATCAAACCACGCCCGCTTGCAATAGGTCGTGCATGTTGAGCGCTCCGATCAGGCGGTTCTCGTTGTCCACCACCAATAAGGCGTTGATCTTATGTCGCTCCATGAGCTGCAGCGCCTCTGCGGCCAAGCTGTGGGCATGAACGGTGCGCCCGCCGGGGGTCATGACCTCGGCCATGCGAGTGGTATGGACATCGATTTGATGATCCAGGGCGCGCCGTAGGTCGCCGTCTGTAAAGATTCCCAATATCTGGCCTTCGGCATCGACCACAGTGGTCATACCCAGCCCCTTGTTGGTCATCTCCACAAGCGCATGGCTCAATAACGTCTCTGGGGCGACCCGTGGAATGCGCTCTCCCACGTGCATGATGTCTTCTATGCGCAGCAACAGGCGTCGACCCAGCGAGCCGCCGGGATGAGAGCGTGCGAAGTCCTCGCGGGTGAAACCACGTGCATCGAGCAGGGCGATCGCCAGCGCATCTCCCATAGCCAGGGTGGCGGTAGTGCTCGACGTAGGGGCTAGGCCGAGCGGGCAGGCTTCCTCCGTGACGCTGATATCGATGTGCACCGAGGCCGCGCGCGCAAGCGTGGAGTTTGGGTTGCCCGTCAGCGCAATAAGCGGCACATCGAGGCGTTTGATCAACGGCAGCAGGATGGTGATTTCCCGGGTTTCGCCGGAGTTCGATAATGCGATGACCGCATCGCTCGCGGTGATCATGCCGAGATCGCCGTGGCTGGCTTCACCGGGGTGGACGAAAAAAGCCGGCGTGCCGGTGCTCGCCAGGGTGGCGGCGAGTTTGCCGCCGATATGCCCCGATTTACCCATGCCCGTGACGACCACGCGTCCCTGGCAATCGAGCAGCAAGCGGCAGGCCTGGGCGAAGTCGTGACCGATGCGTTGCCCGAGTGCCGAAATGGAGGCAGCCTCCACCTCTATGACAGCGCGGCCGAGTCGGCACAGATCCTCATCGGTGGTTCGACGCGGCGACAACGGGCGGAGGGTACGCGGCTCGGTCATGGTGCACTCCTTGTGATCGACCGGTAGCGCAACGACTGTAGGTGCGCGTGTTCTGGATGAGTCCTATTGGACCCGATGGCCTTGCCGATGGCAACGTCCCGTTCGCCCTTACGGTGTGGGTTACGCGGCCGGCGGTGATTTGACTGTGTGGGGTTCTATGCTGGATACTGCGGATGCTCGCCGATAATAAGAATTTCCAACAAGCACTTCGAGGCCCCGTATGCCGCTATTTCGCCGCTCGGCGACGGGGTGGGTAGTTCGAGCGATCGCAGATGGCAACTGATACAGGTGGTCGAACCAACGACTGCGTGGTCGAGATCGAGAATTTACATTTCTCGCGCGGGACGCGGCAGATCTTTGCGGGTGTGAATATCAGCATTCGCCGGGGCGAGGTTGCCGCGATCATGGGCCCGAGCGGCACCGGCAAGACGACCCTGCTGCGTTTGATCGGTGGGCAACTGCGTCCAGATGCCGGCCGGATCCGGATCGATGGAGTGGACGTCCATACGCTCAAGCGCCGGGCACTCTACCAATTGCGCAAGCGCATGGGGATGCTGTTCCAAAGCGGGGCGCTGTTTACCCATTTGAATTGCTTCGAGAACGTGGCCTTTCCGCTGCGCGAGCATACCCGTTTGTCGCAAGCGCTGATCCGGCACCTGGTGCTGATCAAACTCGAAGCGGTCGGCCTGCGCGGCGCCCACGCGCTCTATCCGGCTGAGCTCTCCGGTGGCATGGCCCGCCGCGTGGCCTTGGCGCGCGCCCTTGCCTTGGATCCGATGGTCGTCATGTACGACGAACCTTTCTCTGGGCAGGATCCTATTTCCATGGGTATTTTGGTGCGCCTCATTCGTCTGCTCAACGATGCCCTCGGCTTGACCAGCATCGTTGTTTCCCACGATGTGGCGGAGACGGCGGAAATTGCCGACCGCGTGCACGTGATCTCAGCGGGCAAGGTGGTGGAGTCCGGGTCGCCGCAAGCGCTGCGTGCGTCATCCTCCGAGTGGGTCCAGCAATTCCTCAACGCTTTGCCGGATGGGCCGGTGCCGTTTCATTATCCGGGACCGTCGCTCGAGGAGGATTTGCTCGGCCACCGCGGCGCCGGGGCCGCGCTATGATCGAATGGTTGCGGCTGTTCGGCGAGCAGACGCTGGCTGCGACCGCTCGTCTTGGGCGCGGCCACATGTTCCTGCTGCGAGTGCTGCTCGGTCTGCCGGGATTGCTGCGCCGCCCCGGGTTGGTGATCAACCAGATCTACGCCACCGGCGTACTTTCACTGCTTATCATAGCGGTCTCGGGGCTGTTCGTCGGAATGGTGCTGGGATTGCAAGGATATAATACGTTGGTGAGCTTCGGTGCCGAACAATCGCTGGGCGTGCTGGTGGCATTATCGCTTACCCGAGAATTGGGGCCGGTCGTCTCGGCGCTGCTGTTCAGTGGCCGCGCGGGCTCGGCACTGACGGCGGAGATCGGGCTGATGAAGGCTACCGAGCAACTCTCCGGCATGGAGATGATGGCGGTGGACCCGGAGCGCCGGATCGTAGCCCCTCGTTTGTTGGGCGGAATGATCGCGTTACCGTTGCTTGCGGCGATTTTTACGCTGGTAGGCGTATTCGGCGGCTATTTCGTGGGCACAGTGCTGCTCGGCGTGGACAGCGGCGCGTTTTGGTCACAGATGCAGGCCCAGGTCAGCTTCACCGAAGATGTAGTCAATGGCGTGATCAAGAGTTTGGTGTTTGGTTTCGTCGTTACCTGGACCGCGGTGTTCGAGGGGGTCGATTGCACACCGACCTCGGAGGGCGTGAGCCGGGCTACGACCCGAACGGTGGTGCACAGTTCGCTTGCGGTGCTGGGCTTGGATTTCATCCTGACCGCGCTCATGTTCGATTGAGCGGAGTCGCAAACGCACGGACGGGACGCATGCAGAATTCGCGATTGCTGGAGACCGGGGTGGGGCTGTTCGTCCTGCTGGGTTTGGGCGCGTTGCTTATCCTCGCCCTGAAGGTCAGTAACATATCGGCCTTTCAGCAGACTCAGGGCTATGACGTCATCGCTCAGTTTCAAAATATCGGCGGGTTGAAAGTGCGCGCACCGGTAACCCTGGCTGGAGTACCGGTGGGCCGGGTAGAAAACATAGCCGTCGATCCGAAGACGTTCGAGGCGCGGGTGGTGCTGACCATATCCGATAAGTATGCCAACCTACCGCAGGATACCAGCGCCAGCATTTATACCGCCGGCTTGCTGGGAGAGCAATACATCGGTTTGCAACCCGGCGGCATGGACGAGGTGCTAAAGCCCGGCGACGAGATCATGCTGACTCAGTCGGCCGTCGTGCTCGAACAGCTGATCGGTCAATTCCTGTACAGTACGGCCGCGGGCACCTCGAAGAGCAACACGGATGGAGGGCAGGAGCCTTGATACGCCGAATCGTTGTAATGCTTGTCATGGCTTGGCTGACTGTGGCGGCGGATTCGCTCGGCGCGAGTGCTGTGCCGCCGGATGTGTTGGCGCGGCAGACCACCGAGCAGACGCTGCAGGCCATAAGGGCACATCGCGCTGAGTTAAAGCGCGATCCCTCCATGATCTATGATTTGGTCAAGGAGCTGGTGTTGCCGCACTTCGATTTCGAGCTCATGAGCCGGCTCGTATTGGCTCAGAATTGGCGTACGGCCGAGCCTGATCAGCGCAAGCGCTTCGTCGATGAGTTTCGCCAGCTGCTGGTGCGCACCTATGGCCGGTCGTTAGCCGAGTATTCCGGGCAGAGCGTGGAGTTCGAGCCGCTGCGTTCCGAGCCGAGTTCTGGGCGTGTGACCGTGCACTCCAGCATCAAGCAGGCCGACGGTCCGCCGATCCCGCTTGACTACAAGTTTTACAAGAAGCGAGGCGCTGGTTGGAAGGTCTTCGATGTGATTACCAATAACGCCAGTCTAGTGCAAACTTACCGTAGCTCGTTTAGCTCCGAGATCCGGCGTCATGGTCTGGACGCGTTGATCGAGCAACTCGCGCAGCGCAACACCGAGAGCGCACACTCGCCATGAGCGCAGCGCATTTGGCAACCAAGGAAGAGGGAGGACGGCTGGCGTTGCTGGGCGAGCTGACCTTTGAGACAGTTCCTGGGCTGAGCAAGAATTTGGACTCGATGGTTAGGCAGGAGCCGCGGCTGCGCGTCGATCTCGCTGAGCTCGAGCGGGTGGACAGCGCGGGATTGGCGTTTTTGATCGAATGGACGCGCTTGGCGCGCGCCTTCGGCCACGTCCTGGAATTCGTCAATATTCCGCAACAGCTCCTTACGATTGCCCGTCTGAGCGGAGTCGAGCGGATACTGCCGCTTTTGCCGGCGGATTCCGAGACCGATGCGGACGGCCGGCGCATTACAGGAGAGCGTCCATGATGAATCCGCAGCAGATCAAGCAGCTGATTGAAACCGGTTTCACCGATGCGCGCGTGGAGGTTGCCGGTGATGGTCGACATTTCCAGGCGCTCGTCGTCAGCGCGGATTTCGAAGGCGCACCCATGCTCAAGCGTCACCGCATGGTCTATGCCCTTTTGCAGGAGCACATCGATAGTGAGGTGCTGCACGCGATCTCGCTGCGCACGCTGACTCCCGCGCAGTGGGCAGCGGAACGGAATGATGGCTGATCGATGGAGCGCCTGATCATCCAGGGTGGCCAACCTCTGGAGGGATCGGTTCGTATCTCGGGGGCGAAAAACTCAGCTTTGCCGATTCTGGCGGCGACACTGCTCGCCGATGGGGCGAGCCAGATCGGTCGTATCCCACACTTGCATGATATTACCACTACCATGGAGTTGTTGGGCCAGATGGGCGTGCGTCTCACCGTGGACGAGCGCATGAACATCGAGGTCGACCCGCGTGGGATCCATGAGTGCTACGCTCCTTACGAGCTTGTGAAAACCATGCGGGCCTCGATTCTCGTGCTTGGCCCATTGCTCGCCCGCTACGGTCAGGCCGATGTTTCCCTACCCGGAGGGTGCGCGATCGGGATTCGGCCGGTCAATCTGCACGTGGAGGGTTTGCGCCAGCTGGGTGCGACTATTCATGTGGAGAACGGCTATATCCGGGCACGCTGCAAACGACTGCACGGGGCTCGCCTGGTTATGGACCTGGTGAGCGTCACCGGCACCGAAAACTTGATGATGGCGGCCACTTTGGCCAAAGGAACCACCGTTATCGAGAACGCGGCGCGGGAGCCAGAGGTTATTGATCTGGCCAATTATCTCAATTGCATGGGGGCGCGGGTAAAGGGTGTCGGCACGGATACGCTCGTGATCGAGGGTGTCGAACGCCTAAGGGGGGTAAGCTACAATGTGCTACCCGATCGAATCGAGACCGGTACTTATCTGGTGGCCGCCGCTATGGCCGGCGGTCGTATCAAGGTAAAGGATACCCGGCCGGAATTGCTGGAGGCCGTGTTGCTCAAGTTGGCGGAGGCCGGCGCGCAGGTATGCACCGGTGAGGACTGGATCGAGTTGGACATGGCCCGCGAGCGCCCACGTGCGGTAAAGGTGCGGACCGCGCCCTATCCGGGTTTTCCGACCGACATGCAGGCCCAGTTCTGCGCTCTCAATGCGGTGGCGAGCGGTGTGGGGACGGTGACGGAGACGGTATTCGAAAACCGCTTCATGCATGTGCTCGAGATGCAGCGCATGGGTGCCGATGTGCGCCTCGAGGGGCGCACGGCCATCAGTACCGGCGTACCCCGGCTCATGGGGGCACCGGTCATGGCAACTGACTTACGCGCTTCCGCTAGTCTTGTATTAGCGGGGTTGGTGGCTGCGGGCGAAACGGTCGTGCAACGTATCTACCATATCGATCGAGGCTACGAATGCATCGAAGAGAAACTCGCGCAGCTCGGTGCCAACATTCGGCGCGTGCCCGGTTGAAATGCAGGAGCCGCGGTTTGCCGTGAGTGACGATGATACGCTAGTAATTGCCCTGTCAAAGGGCCGGATTCTGACGGAAACGCTGCCGCTGCTGGGTTTCGCTGGCATCGAACCGGTGGAGCAACCGCAGGCGAGTCGCCGGTTGTTTTTGGCTACCGGTGTGGCGCAGGTACGGCTGGTGATCGTGCGCGCCGCGGATGCGCCGACCTACGTCGAATATGGTGGCGCCGATGTGGGCGTGACGGGTAAGGACGTGCTCATGGAATATGGTGGGCAGGGGCTCTATGAGCCGCTGGATCTCGGCATCGCCCGCTGTCGTCTCGTAATCGCCGGGCGACCCGGCGCAAACGTGAGCGCCCGGCGCGCTCGTGTAGCCACGAAATACATCAATATTACCCGCCGCTACTTTGCCGAGCAGGGGCGGCAGGTCGAGCTTATCAAGCTTTACGGTTCTATGGAGCTTGCGCCGCTGGTTGGATTGGCCGATTTGATCGTCGATCTCGTCGACACCGGCCGTACCTTGCGGGCCAATGGTCTCGCGCCACTCGAGCACATTGCCGATATCAGCTCGCGCTTGGTAGTCAATCGAGCGGCCATGAAAACCAAACATCGGCTGATCAAGCCGTTTCTGGCGCGGATGCAGGCTGCCGTAACGGCAATGCACCGCTCGGCGGCGAGCTCAGGTGCAACCGGTAAATCCTGATCACGCTGGGAGCGGGAGATGCTTACGATCAAACGTCTGAGTACTACACAGCCGGATTTTTGGGGCAATCTCCGGCGGCTAATGGATTGGGATAGCGGCGCTACGGGGCAGGTAGAGCAAGCCGTCGCCGAGATTCTCGAAGCGGTTCGCCGGCGCGGCGATTCCGCTGTGCTGGAGTATACGGCCCGCTTCGACCGCAGCACGGCCCGCTGTGTCGCTGAACTGGAGATTCCGCCCGAGCGCAGGGCCGCCGCCCTGGACAGACTCCCGAATGGGCAGCGCGAGGCATTGGAGTTCGCCGCGGAGCGAATCCGCGCTTATCATCAGCACCAGAAAACCGAGTCGTGGTCTTATACCGAGCCCGACGGCAGCGTTCTCGGCCAGCAGGTGACGCCGTTGGAGCGTGTGGGAGTGTATGTGCCGGGCGGTAAAGCGGCCTATCCTTCCTCGGTGCTTATGAACGTGTTGCCCGCGCGTGTGGCCGGGGTCGATGAAATCACTATGGTTGCCCCGGCTCCAGGAGGCGAGATCAATCCCTTGGTTCTTGCGGCGGCCCAGATCGCGCGAGTGGACCGGTTGTATACGATCGGCGGCGCCCAGGCCATCGGTGCCCTGGCCTATGGCAGTGAGACCATTGCCGCAGTGGACAAAATCGTTGGCCCGGGCAATGCCTATGTTGCGGAGGCTAAGCGGCGGGTTTTCGGTCAGGTCGGGATCGACATGATCGCCGGGCCTTCGGAAATCATGGTTGTCTGCGATGGCCAAACCGATCCCGAGTGGATCGCCGTCGATCTGTTCGCCCAGGCTGAACACGACGAAGATGCCCGCGCCATGCTCGTCTGTCCCGATCCGTTGTACCTGGACCAAGTGCAAAGCGCTATGGAGCGCCTTTTGCCTGCTATGGAGCGCTCCGAGATTATTCGTGCCGCCCTCAACAGCCGTGGAGCGTTGGTCTGCGTCCGGGATCTTGCCGAGGCGGCGGAGGTGGTCAATTTCGTCGCCCCGGAGCATCTGGAGTTGTCGCTGATCGAACCCGAACGAATGCTCAGCGCCGTGCGCCATGCCGGGGCGGTTTTCCTGGGCCGAAACACGGCCGAAGTCTTCGGCGATTACTGTGCGGGGCCTAACCATGTCCTGCCGACCTCACGCACAGCGCGTTTTGCCTCGCCACTCGGCGTGTATGATTTTCAGAAACGCACCAGCTTGGTGTACTGCTCTGGCGACGGTGCCGCCCGCCTGGGGCGCATCGCCGGGCGGCTCGCGCGGGGTGAGGGCCTGACCGCGCATGCACGATCGGCCGAATGTAGAGTGCGGGAATCCGGCGGCGAATAGCACTCGCCCCTATAGTCGGCGTGGGCGTTCCTCGATCGAGACACGGCGTTGGAAAGCACGGCCGTTGTCGTGCAGCCCAGAGACCACGATCGTGGTACCAGGTTTCTGGGCCGTAATTACCGTAAGGAGGTCGTGGATGTTGGCGACCGGGTTACCATTTATGCTCAGCAACATGTCCCCTGGCTTTAGCCCGGCTCGGGCTGCCGGACCGTCGTGTTGCACATCGGCGATAAGCACTCCGTGTGTTGAGGCGGCCAACCCGTATGCAGTGGCCAGCTGCGGCGTGGTGCTCTGGACCTGAATACCGATCCAACCGCGGATAACGCGGCCGTCTTCGACGATGCCCTTGAAAACGCCGCGCGCGAGGCTAATCGGGATGGCAAAACCGATACCCAGCGATCCTCCGGTACGGCTGAAAATAGCGGTGTTAATACCCACCACTTCCCCGTGCCCGTTGATTAGCGCACCCCCGGAGTTGCCGGGATTAATGGCGGCATCCGTTTGAATGAAGTTCTCGATCGTGGCCAAGCCGAGCTGGCTGCGCCCGGTTGCGCTTATGATACCCTGAGTGACCGTTTGCCCGATACCGAAGGGATTGCCAATGGCGAGCACAACGTCGCCGACCCGCAAAGTTTGGGAGTGGCCGAGCGTTACGGTGGGTAATCCCTTTAGGCCGACTCGCAACACCGCCAGGTCGGTTTCGGGATCGCTGCCTACGATGAGCGCCGCGGCACTGCGTCCGTCGGAGAGCAGCACTTGGATTTCGTCGGCGCCATCGATGACGTGATTATTCGTCAGCACATAGCCCTTGCTGCTGATCACGACGCCGGAGCCCAAGGAGGTCTCCAGGCGTTTGCGGGGCTGATCGTATCGCTCGCCGAAGTAGCGGCGCAGCATAGGCTCGTCGAAAAACGGGTGGCGTGGTTCGGCTACCTGCTTAGCGGTGTAGATATTCACCACTGCCGGGGCCGCTCGCATGACGGCTTCGGCGTAGGAGATCGGCGCCGTTGCCGTTTGCACCATAGCGACGCGGCTTGCAAGCGGTGTTTCGTGGATCTCCACGATCGGTCGCTCGGTGGGTAGCAGCCCGGGCGCCAGCCAGATCGTGACCATCGCAACGGCGACACCGATACCAAGGTATCTGAGTATGAACTGCGTTACGCGCTTATGCGGTTGCACGCCGTTTTATCTCGCACTTTACTTGCGCACGCTGCGGTGCAAGGAACCCCGGAGGAGAGCAAGTCGGGCTGCCTGGATTCGAACGGAGAGCTAACCTCATCATGATACAACTTTCCGAGTTGGTTCGTTACTGCAATGAGTTGCTCGGCGTCAGCGGCTTTCACGATTACGCCCCGAATGGATTGCAGGTAGAAGGCCGCGGCAGGGTGACTCGCATCGTGACGGGGGTTACGGCTTCGATGGCGTTGCTTGAGCAGGCCATTGCCCTCGGCGCGGATGCCGTGCTCGTACACCACGGCTATTTCTGGAAGGGGGAACCGCTGCCGGTGACGGGCCTAAAAGCGCGGCGTCTGGGCATGCTGCTACGGCATGGAGTTAGTCTGATCGCCTATCATTTGCCTTTGGATACGCACGAAGTATTCGGCAATAATGCACAACTTGGCAAACGGCTTGCCTTTGAGATAGACGGCTATGCCGAGGCCGGTGGGGTGCCGAGGTTGTTGGCCTTCGGGTATCTTGATGTTGCGTCTTCCCCGAGCGAACTGGCCGAGCGGTTGGCTCGTCTACTTGGGCGTGCCCCGCTCCATGTGGGGGCCGGCCCGCCGATCATCCGTAAAGTGGCCTGGTGCAGCGGCGCGGCGCAGCGCTTCCTTGGCGATGCCGTAACTCTTGGAGCCGACGCCTACATCAGTGGCGAGGTCTCTGAGCCCACCACTCATGAGGCAAGGGAGTATGGAATTCACTACTTTGCCGCCGGGCATCATGCGACCGAGCGCTATGGAGTGCAGGCACTGGGCGAGCACCTTGCCACGAAGCTGCGCCTTGAGCACCGCTTTGTCGATGACCCCAATCCGGTCTAAATCTCCCGCGGGCAGTTTACCGTGTGCTCGGCGATGTGCTTGACGACCGGAACGCTATGTAAGATCCTTGCATGCTGCGCGCATCTTGTAGTCATTGGCGAGCCCCGAGAGCCGGCCGTTCAGGCCGTTTTTTTCTGGCCGTATGCTCAGCTAACCCAGCAAAGGGGAGATGTGGATGAAACCGGAGGGGGCGGACTTAAGAAGGCGGCGTTTGCTCACCGGGGCGGCCGGTGTAGTCGGTGGTGTGGGGGTGGCGTATGCCGCTGTGCCATTTCTGAGTTATTGGCAGCCCAGCGTCCAGGCGGAAGCGGCTGCCGCGCCGGTCGAAGTGGATATCAGCAAGCTCGAACCGGGTCAGAAGATTGATGTCGAGTGGCGCGGCAAGCCGATTTGGGTTTTTCGCCGCACCCAAGAAGAACTGGATACCTTGCCGAAACTCAATGACTTGCTGCGGGACCCTCACTCCGAGGTCGTCACCCAGCAGCCGCCGTACTGCCAGAATCTGCCTCGATCGATTAAACCCGAGTATGGCGTCATGGTCGGCATCTGTACGCACCTCGGCTGCATACCGCTCTACGAGCCGAAGCCTGGCTCAGTTGACGATGAATGGCTGGGTGGTTTTTTCTGCCCGTGCCACGGTTCCAAATACGATCTTGCCGGACGTGTCTACAAAGGCGTGCCGGCCCCGCTCAATCTCGCGGTACCGCCGTACTGGTATCCGAGCGAATCGCGCATCGTTATCGGTGAACACCAAGAGGAAGGGGGCGCCTCATGAGCGGTGATGCCAAGGCTCGGGGTCTGCGGGGTTGGATCGACGCACGTTTCCCCTTTACCAAGCTGTGGGAAGAGCACGCCGCTAAGTACTACGCGCCGAAGAATTTCAACTTTTGGTATTACTTCGGCTCGTTGGCGATATTCGTGCTCGTTTTGCAGTTGTTTACTGGCATCTGGTTGACGATGTACTACAAACCGAGCGCTGAGCACGCCTTTGCCTCGGTCGAGTACATCATGCGCGATGTGCACTGGGGCTGGCTCATCCGTTACCTGCATTCCACCGGTGCATCAGCCTTTTTCATCGTTATTTATCTGCATATGTTCAGAGGGCTGCTCTACGGCTCTTACCGCAAGCCGCGCGAGCTGCTTTGGCTGATTGGTATGGCGATTTACGCCATTCTCATGGCGGAGGCTTTCTTTGGCTATCTGCTGCCCTGGGGGCAAATGTCGTACTGGGGCGCGCAGGTGATCACCTCGCTGTTCGGTGCCGTGCCCGGGATCGGCGAAAAGCTCATGATCTGGATTCGAGGCGATTACACCGTCTCCGATGTTACCTTGAATCGCTTTTTCGCACTGCACGTGGCGGCAATGCCGCTGCTGCTCGTCTTGCTGGTGGTGGTGCATCTTATGGCCCTGCACGAGGTGGGGTCGAACAATCCGGATGGTATCGATATCAAGCGTCACAAGGACGCCAACGGCATTCCCCTGGATGGCATTCCATTCCATCCCTATTACACCGTCAAAGATATGGTGGGCGTGACGGTGTTTTTGATCGTGTTCGCCCTGGTCGTCTTCTACTCACCCACCATGTTGGGGCTGTTTCTGGAGCCCGAGAATTTCGAGCCCGCCAATCCCCTCAAGACCCCTGAGCACATCGCACCGGTTTGGTATTTCACTCCTTTCTACTCGATCCTGCGCTGCGTGCCCGACAAGCTCTGGGGGGTTGTCGCACTCGCCGCGTCGATCTTTGTATTGTTCCTTCTGCCCTGGCTGGATCGCGGCAGGGTGCGTTCGGTGCGTTATCGAGGGCGTGGGTTCAAGATCGCCTTGGCATTGTTCGTGATCGCCGTGTTGATTCTGGGGCACCTCGGTGCGAAACCACCTACCCCAGGTCGCAATTTGGTGGCGCGCAGCTGTGCGGTGCTCTATTTCGGCTATTTCGTGTTCCTCTGGGTATACACCTTCTTTGATTTGGAGAAAACCAAGCCGGAGCCGGAAAGAGTGACAAATGGCTCCGTCAAATGGATACCGCAATGGATACAATGGCAGCGTTTGGAGAAAGCCAAACGGGAGCCGGAAAGGGTGAGCCCGAAATGAAAAAGCTCGCCTGTTTACTCGTGATCCTATTATCGGTGCCGGGGTTGGCCGGGGCGGCCGACGAGACTCTCAGGCTCATGGATGTGCGGACCGATCTGAGCGATAAGGCCTCTTTGCAGCGGGGTGCGAAATACTTCGTCAATTACTGCTTGGGTTGTCACTCGCTGAAATACTTGCGCTATCAGCGCCTGGGGCAGGATCTCGACATACCGGACGAACTCGTGGAGAAGTACCTCATTTGGGATGGTAGTAAGATCAGTTCACCCATGACTAGCGCGATGCGCCTTGAGGATGCCGATAATTGGCTCGGTGCCATCCCGATGGATCTGACGCTGGCGATTCGGCGGCACAGTGGCGGAGGGCTGCGTGTCGGCCGCGGTGCGGACTGGGTATACACCTATCTCAATACCTTCTACCGTGACGATAAGACCCCCACCGGAGTCAACAACCTTGTGATACCCAACGCATCCATGCCGCATGTCCTTTGGCGCTTGCAAGGCATCCCGGAACCGGTCTACGCGCGGGCAGAGGACGACGGCTCGGCGAAGCAGCGCAAGGTGGTCGGCGTCAAGATCCCGGAGGGAGGTGGCGCGCTCAGCGAGGCTGAGTATCACCGAATGACGCGGGATATCGTGAATTTTCTGGTCTATGCTTCGGAACCGATCCAGTCCGCGCGTAAGGCGCTCGGTCTCCCGGTGCTATTATTTCTGATTGTTTTCTTGGCCATTATCTATCTGCTCAAGCAGGAGTATTGGAAGGACGTGCACTGACTGAGAATGAGCGGCCTCCCCGGGCTGCCTATCTAAACTGTGGCGGAGCTGGCACATGGCGGTGGTAAGCCGACGATCCATAATGACATTGTATTCCGGACCCACCCATTGCGACAGTCACCGGGTACGGTTCGTGTTGGCGGAAAAGGGAATTGCCGCTGAGATCATTTCGGTCGATCTTGAAGAGGAGGAGCGAGCCGGGGATCTGATGGATCTCAACCCGTACGGGGAGATCCCGACCTTGGTGGATCGCGATCTTGTCCTGTACGACTGCAAAGTAATCAGTGAATACCTTGACGAGCGTTTCCCGCATCCGCCGTTGATGCCGGTCGATCCGGTTTCACGGGCTAAGGCGAGGTTGGTTGTCTATCGTATCGAACGGGATTGGTGCCGCCTTTTGATGCGGCTTGATTCAGCGGACAGTGAAACCGTGGCGGTCCTGCGCCAAGAGCTATGGGAGAGCTTGGTGGCCAGTAACGAGCTGTTCGCTTCAGGAACGCCATTTTTTCTCAGCGACGAGCTTACCATGATGGATTGTGCCCTCGGGCCGCTCATGTGGCGGCTGCCACATTACGGAGTCGAAATTCCAACGAGCTCCGAAGGGATACACGGTTATCAGGAACGGCTATTCGCGCTGGAATCCTTCCAGAAGAGTCTCAGTGAAGCGGAACGGGCAATGCGCGCTTGATCGGCGCTGGCCGAACCATGAGTATGACTTCTAGCCGGCCTTATCTCATTCGCGCCTTATATGAGTGGATCGTCGACAATGGGCTGACGCCTTATCTGCTGATCGATGCGACTCAGGAAGGCTTGGATGCACCACTTGAATATGCCGATAAGGGCAAACTGGTGCTCAATGTGGCACCGCGTGCAGTGCGGGCATTGAATCTCGGCAACAGCGTCATTGATTTCAATGCCCGTTTCGGGGGGGTGACGCGTGATGTCCACCTCCCCGTGCAGGCCGTGCTAGCGGTTTATGCCCGGGAGAACGGTCAAGGGATGCTTTTCAGTGAGGAACCGGATGGTGACGAACCACCTTCGGGCTCGGGAGGAAGCAATGCCGGTGTCGGTAGTGGCCACAAAAAACCGCACCTGCGCATCATCAAATAATATCCTCCAAAGACACCATGGCAGCTTCAAGGGGCTGGTCGGTTTTTGAAATGGCCCATATTTGGCTGATCTTTGTGTGCTCCCCACCACTGGGTGGGGTACGATCGGTTCAGCTATTTACTCACACGCAGCCGTTATCGATCTATTCTGGGCTGAACAAGCGTTGGTCGATCAGATCACAGAGGCAATGGGCTACTACCAGATGAGCCTCCTGGATACGGGGGGTCGCTTGTGCTGGGATCCGAATCTCGATATCCGGCGGGCGCAACCGCCTGCCAACCTCGCCACCGTCGCGGCCAGTCAGCGCCACGATTCGCAGCCGGCATTGCTGGGCGGCTTGAATCGCGGTGGTGATATTTGGGCTATTGCCGCTTGTGCTCAGGGCGAAAAGCACATCGCCGGGTCGGCCAATTGCCCGTATTTGCTTGGCAAACACCTCCCGATAATCGTAGTCGTTGGCGATCGAGGTCAGAGTGGAACTGTCCGTAGTGAGTGCCACGGCCGACAGTCCGGGTCGCTCCAGCTCGAATCGATTAAGCAGCTCGGAGGAGAAGTGTTGTGCGGCAGCCGCCGAACCACCGTTGCCACAGCACAGAATCTTGCCATCTTCATGCAGACAGCGTGTCATGCTATCGGCTGCTTGAATGATGGTCGGGACCGAGTGGTCCAGCGCCATCTGTAGCGCTCGGATGCTGTCATGGAAATTCCGAGCGACTCTTTCATGCGCTTGCATGGGGCATCGCCTCCCTGTTCGGTCAGGCTACTTGGAAGGCATCGCGGATCCATTCGACGCTGCCTTGACCATCTATGGCGATGACATCGAAACGACAAGCAGCGTTCGGAGCATGAGCCAATAGATAACAACGGGCGGCGGCAATGAGCCGTTGCCGTTTCACTGGAGTCACGCTCTCCAGCGCTCCGCCAAAACGCTTGGTAGTGCGCTGGCGGACTTCGACGAACACGACCTCGCCAGTGTCTTCCATGATGAGATCGATCTCTCCCAAGCGAGTGTGAAAATTGCGCCGCAGGCAACGCAAGCCGCGGCGCCGGAGAAACTCAAGCGCTCGAGCTTCGGCTTGCTTACCGAGCATGCGTGGATTGAGGCCCCTCATCATGGTGGCGGCTGGGTTGAGTTCTGCCGAACTATTGAATTCGGGGCAATGGTGAGCGGCTGCAACAGTCCGTCGACGAACTGGGCCGGGCGCAGATCGCGGTGGATAACCCCGTGCGCGTCCATCGTCAGTCGGCCGGTGCGTCCCTCGAACTGCGCCCCGGCATCGCTTTGCAATAGGGTGAGCATAGGGACAAGTCGATAGGCGTCCATGCCCAATGCATAGAGCCGGGGGAAGTGCCGCGTATTCTCCGGCCAGAGCCGGGCGAGGCGATCGCGGGAGAGCGGGCCATCGGTGGCTGGATCAGGGTTTGGTACGAGCCAAGGAATGTCCGCCAGCAGCACGCCATCCATGTCGCGGTCCGTGCCCGGCTGGGGGGTTCCCTCATAGGCTTGGGCCGTGGCTATGATCGGTATACCTATTCCGTGGTGGAAGCGAATCTGTGGGCGTATGAGCCGAGCCTCGCGCGGGAAGGCCCCGACGAAGATGCAATCCATGTCCCGGCGGCGCCGGGGTTGGAACTGGATATCCCGCTGCAGTAACGCGCGCAGCTGCTTGTAGCGCCGTATGCTGACATCGAGGTTAAGCAGCGCTTCGATTGAATCGCCGAAATCGCTTGCTCCGGGTGTATAGCGCGTCTGCTCGAGTACACGCCCGCCCAACGCCTGGAACCGCTGTTGAAATGCCTGTGCTACGCGCTCACCCCAATCGCTGTCCGAGGTGAGGGTCAGCGCGGTTTGATAGCCGCGTTGCCAGGCCAGATCGGCCGCCGCGAAGGCATCGTCTTCCGGGGCCAGGCCGAACTGATACAGCCCTTGGATACCGGTGGTGGAACCGGGTAGCGTATTGAGCCCTAGAATCGGAGTGGCGGCAAAATCCAGCACGGTGAGGCGCTGTAGGGCGCTCTTCGTGAGCGGCCCGACCACTACCTTGGCTCCCTCGGCCACAGCGGCTTGATAGGCGCTCAGGCTGTCCAGGCCGGCCTCGCCGACATCATAGACCCACAGGCTCGGCCTTTGCTGTGGTGGATTCTGGTAGTAGGCAGCCAGAAAGCCGTGTTCGACGGCATGGCCCACGGCGGCCAATGATCCCGAAAGTGGTAACAACAGTGCGATTGCCTTAGGTTCCTGCAGCGACTGCTTGGCTGTGGCTAGCAGGGTTTCGATGAATGTTCCATCGGCTGGATGGTTGGGGTAGCGCTGTTGCCAGGCGTGCAGCGCCGCAGCCAACGCCTGCGAATCGAGTTGGCGCGTGCGATAAAAATAAGCGAGCTTGAGCCAACCGCCGAAGCGGTCGGGAACGGGAGGAATCAGTCCGACGAGCTGCTGCATGGGGATCGCGAGCAGGGCGGACCAAAGCGCCTGTCGATTGGCTTGGCGGCTTGGTGGATTTTGCAGTAGCTCGCTGCGCTGATCCCGCAGGCGGGCGGCGGCGAGCGGTTCTCCGATGGCTAGGCGGGCATCGGACTCTACGGCCAGCCAGGTTGAGTGTAGCGCATCGGGTAGCGGCGCGGGGCGGGGGGTTAGCGCCGCCAAGGCATCGGCACCTCGGTCGGCGGCGAGTGCAAGCCGCGCCTGGACGATGCGCCGTAAGGCGGCGCTCGAGGGGGGCAGCGTGCGCCCGCGCGTTTGCTCCACAAGGGCGTGCGCGCGGCTGGACTCGTTCAGCTCGAGATAGAGTTGGGCCGCTCGTAGCCGCAGCTCGGCTTGCTGTGGCGAAGGGGCCGCGGCGGCTGCCTGCTCGTAAAGCGAGGCGCTGCGGGGCAAATCACCGCTTGCCTGGGCGGCTGCGGCTTGCCGAAGCAGTGTCTGCAGGGCCGCGGGTGGACGGTTCGGGCCCGTGGGTGCGAGTACGCAGCCGGTCAGTAACAGCAATCCACAGAGAATGCCTAGGAGACGAGCGTTCGGAGCCATCCGCATGGTATTCGCCGCGCCAGCCAGAGTCCCGCGGCCGCTGTTTTCGTGGGGGCTCCCCCGTGCGGTTCCGTCGCTGCATGCATTATTGCCGATGCAACTGGGTGACCATAGTATATAAGCGGATCCTGGGGTGGTATGGCTTAGAATTAGGATCACCTACTGGTTGCCCGTGACAATCGACGACTCGTAACTCTCCGGCACCGCTCGCCCGAGACGCGCCAGTGAGCCTCCTAAGCAAAGACGCAAGTATCCGGATGCAAGAGCAAGCCTGTCAATCCACCTCCGGCGTGTTGTATTGTGTTGCCACACCGATCGGTAATCTAGCCGATATCAGCCGCCGTGCGCTCGATATATTGGGGCGGGTCGCTGTCATCGCCGCTGAGGATACCCGCCACACCCGCCGACTGCTTACGCATTTCGGAATCAGTAGGCCGCTGCTTAGTTTCCATGAGCATAATGAAGTGCAGCGCTCTCCCGTGCTCCTTGCTCGATTGGAGGCGGGGGAGTCGATTGCCTTGGTCAGTGACGCCGGGACACCGCTGATCAGCGATCCGGGCTTCCGCTTGGTTCGGGAAGCGCAGTGTAGAGGATTGTCGGTTTCGCCGATTCCCGGTGCCTGCAGTATCATTGCGGCGCTTTCGGTGGCGGGTTTACCTACGGATCGCTTCGTTTTCGAGGGTTTTCTCCCGGCACGCCCAAGTGCCCGACAACGTTGCCTGCAGAGGTTACGTGGCGAACCGCGGACCTTGGTTTTTCTGGAGTCGAGTCATCGAATCGTGGCCGCCTTATACGATCTCGCGGCGGCATTTGGTGTTACCCGTAAGGCCGCACTTGCCCGCGAATTGACCAAGCGCTACGAGACGGTTCGGCTCGACACGCTGACTGGACTGGCGGACTGGGTAGCGGCACGGGCGGAGCGCGAACGGGGCGAGTTCGTGCTCGTGGTGGCTGGTGCGAGCGCCGAACTGCAGCCGCCTGCCGCCGGCTCTGCCCCCGAGGCGACACTTGCGGTGCTGCTCGAGGAGTTACCGGTGAAACAGGCCGCCCGTTTAGCGGCGCGTTTGACCGGCGTCTCGCGTAACGCACTTTATCGCCTTGCCCTCGAGCGGCGGCATTGACCGTGCGTGCTCGGCCGCGGTGCGTTAAGCTAGCCAGTAGACGGGAAGTCGGCTGGGCAGTCGCTGTGCCGTTGACGGCGCAGAGGAAAGTCCGGGCTCCATAGGGCGAGGTGCCAGGTAACGCCTGGGCGGCGTGAGCCGACGGAAAGTGCCGCAGAAAACAGACCGCCGATGGCCCGACAAGCGGGCGCAGGCAAGGGTGAAAAGGTGCGGTAAGAGCGCACCGCGCGGGTGGTAACACTCCGTGGCACGGTAAACCCCACCTGGAGCAAGACCAAATAGGGAAGCGAGCGTGTGGCCCGCACGGCTTCCGGGTAGGTCGCTTGAGGTGCGCGGTGACGCGTACTCCAGAGGAATGGCTGCCCTCGACAGAACCCGGCTTATAGGCCGGCTTCCCGTCTGCCTGTTTGCGATTAGCCCGAATATCTCAATATTTCACACCCTGTCAAATCATACAATTGCATTTTACAGCATTAACCCGCCTGCCTTTCAACTTATTGTTTCTTAATTCAATTTATCAGCGAATCTAAAATATTACCGTGCGACCTGTAAAGATCGCTTTAAGCAATTGTTATCGAAAGAATAATTTAAATTTTTTTGCTTGACGTCGGATTTTTGGAAATTTACAGTGTGGAAAAAAGTGGGAGAGAGTGGTAATAAATGGAGCCGAGGGGGTATGGTAGGGGGCCTAGGTGTTTCGCGGCGTCGCCCAAATCAATCTGGACGTAAAGGGGCGGATGGCATTTCCCAGCCGCTACCGCGATAGGCTCATTCAGAGCAGCGACGGCCAGGTTGTGGTGACGGTGGACCGGGATCATTGCCTCCTTATTTATCCTCTGCCCGAATGGGAACGAATAGAGCAAAAATTGATCAGGCTCCCGACTTTGAACCGCACGGCGCGGCGGTTACAGCGGTTGCTCATCGGTCATGCCACGGAGTGTCAACTGGATGGGAACGGCCGAATTCTATTGCCGCCGCCACTGCGCGAGTTCGCCGGGTTGGACAAGAAGGCGGTGTTGATCGGCCAGGGCAATAAATTCGAGCTTTGGGACGAGCCGGCCTGGAACGAGCGGCGCGACCAATGGCTCGCGGAGGCCGCGCAGGAGAATGAACTGCCTGAGGAGCTCGAAGCGCTTTCACTATGATGCGCCGTGCCATCGAGAGCGGCATCGCCCGGTATTGCTGGAGGCGGCCATCGATGCGCTGCATATCCGGGCCAGCGGAGTTTACGTGGATGGAACCTTTGGCCGCGGGGGCCACGCGGCGGCGATTCTAAGGCGGTTGGCACCGGAGGGCCGATTATGGCTGATCGACAAGGATCCGGCCGCCATCCGCCGCGCTCAGCAGAAGTTTGCAGCCGATGCGCGTTGCCTGATCCATCACGGTTCCTTTGCCGAGCTCGGTGCGCTTGCCGATGCGCGCGGTGTGCGAGGACGCATTGATGGGGTGTTGCTTGATCTTGGGGCCTCATCTCCACAGCTGGACGAGGCGCAACGGGGATTTAGCTTTTTGCGCGACGGTCCGCTTGATATGCGCATGGACCCTTCCAAAGGCATGTCAGCCGCCGCGTGGCTTGCAGATGCACCACTCTCGCAGATCGAGGAGGTGATCAGGCGATACGGCGAAGAGCGCTACGCCCGCCGTATCGCGCAGGCCATCGACGCCTCTCGGCAAGCCGGACAATTACCCCAGACGACCGGTGCGCTCGCCGCATTGATCGCCGCGGCTGTGCCGCGCCGGGAACTCGGGAAGCATCCGGCGACCCGCAGCTTTCAGGCCATTCGCATCGCAATTAACGGCGAGTTGGAGGAGTTGCGGTGCTTTCTCGCAGGGATCTGCGATTTACTCTGTCCAGGCGGTCGGTTGGTGGTAATCAGCTTCCACTCGCTTGAGGATCGGCTGGTGAAACGCTTCATGCGTGACCACAGCCGGATCGGCGATCTACCCCCGGGTATTCCAATCGTGGCGCAATCCATGCGCCCGCGGCTACGGCGGCCAGCGAAGCCCGTACGCCCAGGTGCCGAGGAGATAAGGATCAACCCGCGGGCACGCAGCGCCGTGTTGCGAGTAGCGGAGCGGTTGCCTTGAAGGCTCGATCCGCCGCAACGGTCTTCATTTTATTGGCGATGGTGGTCGGCTCTGCGATCGGGGTTGTCTACAGCAAACATAAGAGTCGGCGGTTGTTCATACAGTTACAAGAGCTACAGCAGGAGCGTGATCAGCTCAAAACCGAGTGGGGCAAGCTGCAACTCGAGCAGGGTGCATGGGCAACCCACGGGCGAGTCGAGCGTATTGCTCGTGAGCGGCTTGAGATGCGGATGCCGAGGCCGGGCGATGTGGTGATCCTGTCGATAGACAGCCGATAATTTGCTGACTCTCCAGATAGAGGGTCGGTCTGCGAAGCGGGGAGCAAAACTTGATCAGGCATGCATCGGATAGCAAGCCGCGGCCGTTGCCCAAGTGGCGCCCGGTGGCGCTGCTGTGCTGCTTCGTCGGGTTTGCGGGGGGGTTGATCTGGCGTGCCGTGGACTTGCAGGTTTTGGACCGAGATTTCCTGCTCAACCAAGGCGCTGCGCGGTTTCTGCGCGATGTGGAGATCCCGGCCCACCGCGGGGTGATCCGGGATCGCAATGGTGAGCCGCTGGCCATCAGCACGCCGGTGGACTCGGTTTGGGCCGATCCGGGCGATCTGCTGTTGGCAAGCCACGCTAAAACGGCCCGGCTTGCTCAACTGTTGCAGCTTGACGCCGAGCGTCTGCGCGCCGATCTGCACGCTCGCCGGGCGCGTGAATTTGTCTATCTGCGTCGGCGCATTACCCCGAACCTGGGCCAGCAAGTGGTCGCTTTGCGGTTGCCGGGCGTCGCTCTACAGCGCGAATACCGGCGTTTCTATCCAGCCGGTGAGGTGGCTGGCCAACTCGTCGGCTTTACCAATATCGACGATGTAGGCCAAGAGGGCATGGAGCTCGCTTTTAACGATTGGTTACGAGGAAAGCCCGGCGCGAAACGGGTGATCAAGGATCGACTGGGCCGGGTGATAGAAGATGTAGAGCGACTGCGCGAGCCCAAGCCGGGTCACGATCTTGTACTCAGTGTGGACCGCCGGCTTCAATACATCGCTTATCGCGCCCTTAAGGCGGCGGTCCGCAAGCACGACGCGCAGTCTGGTTCGCTGGTATTGCTGGATGCCCGTACGGGCGAGGTTTTGGTGATGGTCAATCAGCCGGCATTCAATCCCAACGACCGCGCCGAGCTGATTCCCAGTCATTACCGCAACCGGGCCGTCACGGATGCCTTCGAGCCCGGCTCGAGCCTCAAGCCGTTCACGATCGCGGCCGCGCTGGACAGTGGTCGGTTTGCGCCCCATTCGCTTGTGGACACGACACCCGGTGTGCTGCGTGTGGCGAGTGACACCGTGCACGACGTGCGCAACTACGGTGTCATCGACGTTATGACGGTCATCGAGAAGTCGAGTAACGTTGGGGCGGCAAAAATTGCGTTGGACCTGAAGCCGGGCACCGTATGGCGGATGCTCGGCCGGGTTGGTTTCGGCCGTCCCACGGGCAGCGGGTTTCCGGGAGAGACGGACGGCTATCTCTCGGGGCGACCGCCGCGCTACCCGATTGACCGAGCGACCCTGGCCTTTGGCTATGGGGTCTCCGCCACGGCTTTGCAGCTCGCGCAAGCCTATACTGCCATCGCCAATGATGGGCGACTGTTGCCGGTCTCGCTGCTGCGCGTGAACAGCGCGCCGGCAGGGCAGCGTGTGATGAGCGCGCGCAGTGCTAGAGCCGTGCGCTCCATGATGGAGCAAGTAGTCTCCAGCGAGGGCACGGCGCCTAAGGCCGCCATTCCAGGTTATCGCATCGCCGGCAAGACCGGGACCGTGAAGAAGTCCGCCTCCGGCGGTTACTCGGAGCGCCGTTATGTGGCCTTGTTTGCCGGTATCGCGCCGGCCAGCGCGCCTCGTTTTGTCTGCGCCGTGATCATCAACGAGCCGACCGGTAAGTCGTACTATGGCGGGCTGGTGGCCGCACCGATCTTTAGGCACGTGGTCGAGGGGGCGCTGCGGTTGCGCAATGTGCCGCCCGATGGCCGCTTGCAGCAACCGGCGCTGTTGGCTGCCGGAGAGATGGCACCATGACCGTCCTTTTGGCTCGGGCAGCGCAGCGGCTACGGGGGCTTCTCGAACCACTCGGGATCGAAGCCGACGAGCGGCCGATCCATGGAGTTGCCATAGACAGCCGCGAAGTGCGCCCTGGTTATCTCTTCATGGCGGTCCAAGGCACGTTACACCATGGCGGGGAGTTTGCCGCTGAGGCGCTCGCCCACGGTGCCGCCGCGATTCTTTGGCAGCCTACCCCGGGTTTCGATGGCCAAGCATTGAGTGCGCGTTGTGCGCAACAGGCCGTGCCGTGTATCGCAGTGCAATCTTTGCCTGCGCAGGTGGGGATTATCGCCGCGCGTTTCTACGGCGCTCCAGCCGCGAACATGACCGTGCTAGGCGTGACGGGTACCGATGGTAAAACTTCGGTGAGCCAGTTCATCGCCCATGCTTTGGACCGCAAAGGGCACCGCTGCGGGATTCTCGGCACGCTCGGCTGTGGCTTGCCGGATCATTTGGGAAGAGTTACGAGCTTGACCACCCCGGATCCGATAACGCTCCAACGCGAATTGGAGCAGCTGCGAGTTCAGCACGCCCGGGCCGTCGTGATCGAGGTATCCTCACACGCGCTGCATCAGCAGCGCCTCGCCGGAGTCGGTTTCGATGTCGCGGTGCTCACCAACCTCAGCCGCGATCACCTGGACTACCATCCCTCGCTGGCCGCTTATGCCCAGGCCAAGGCATTGCTGTTCCAGCGGCCCGAGCTCCATACCGTCGTTGTCAATGTCGATGACGATTTCGGGCGCAGCCTATGGGCAAGCGTGTGTCATGCGCGGGTGATCGGTTACTCGCTGGCTGGGGCCGAGGCGGCGCAGCTGCGCTGTCTGCGCCTCGCAACCGAGCCCGATGGCTTGCGGCTGGTGCTGGATGCCTTCGGTTGTCGAGCCACCGTTCGGATCGGTTTGTTGGGACGCTTCAATGCGGCCAATGTGCTCGCTACGCTCGGTGCCTTGTTGGCGCTGGAAGTCCCGCTCCGAGAGGCGCTGCAGCGGTTGTCTTTGTTGCAGCCGGTCAGTGGCCGGATGGAGCGTTACGGGGGTGCGGGCCGTCCCTCGGTGGTGATCGATTACGCCCATACGCCGGCGGGTTTACGGGCGGCGTTGGCGGCGATGCGCGAGCACTTTGCGGGGCGCATCTGGTGCGTTTTCGGCTGCGGTGGGGACCGCGATCGAGGCAAGCGGCCGCTTATGGGCGCGCTCGCCCGGGCGAGCGCGGATCGGATCATTATCACCAACGATAATCCGCGTACCGAAGATCCTCAGCGCATCATAGCCGAGATCCAGGCCGGGACCGGTGCGGACAACAGCCGCGTGAGGGTCATTGAGGATCGCAGAGAAGCCGTTATCCATAGTATTCGAGCGGCGGCTCCTGAAGATGCCATCCTGGTTGCCGGCAAGGGCCATGAGGATTATCAGCTCATCGGAGCCCAGCAATTGCCTTACAGCGACCGCGAGACCGTTAAACAAGCGCTGGAGGAGTTGCGCTGATGGATGCGGTGCCGCTCAGCCGACTGGCCGCCGATCTGGGCGGGCATCTGCGCGGGCCGGATACCGAGATCGTGGGGGCGGCGCTCGACTCACGCCGCATACGGCCGGGTGAACTCTTCGTCGCCCTTCCGGGCAGCCGAGTGGACGGCCACGACTACGTGAGCGCCGCCCGCGCGGCGGGGGCCGCGGCGGCGTTGCTCGAGCGTGCCGTGTCGGAACCGCTGCCGCAGTGGATCGTAGCCGATGGTCGCGAGACGCTGGCTGCCTTGGGCTGTTGGGTCCGAGAGCACTGCTCCGCGACCCGGATCGTGGCTGTGACCGGAAGCAATGGCAAGACCACCGTCAAGGAGATGTTGGCGACGATACTCACCCGTCACGGTGCGACCTTGGCTACCTCGGGGAACTACAACAACGAGCTCGGTGTGCCGCTGACCCTATGTCGTCTGCAGCGTCGCCACCGTTACGCCGTGCTCGAGCTCGGCGCCAGCGCTCCTGGGCAGATCCGACGCTTGACGCAGTGGGTTCGCCCGAGCGTCGGCGTCATCACCAATGCCGGGCCAGCCCACCTGGACGGTTTCGGCTCGGTGGCTGGGGTGGCGCGAGGTAAGGGGGAGCTGTTCGAGGCACTGCTCGACGACGGGATCGCCGTAATCAACGCCGATGATGCTTTTGCGAATCTCTGGCAGCGGCTGGCCAACCCCCGGCGCTGCGTGACTTATGGGTTCGGCCGGCGCGCTGCGGTCCGCGCCGCTACGACGGCGGATGGTCAGTTGGAGCTGCATTGGGACGGCCGGGTATTGCCCGTGCGCTTGCCTCTGCTCGGGCGCCATAATCAGCTCAATGCGCTGGCGAGTGCCGCAACCGCGTTGGCGCTCGAAGTACCTGAGGCGGCAGTCCGGGCCGGTCTGGAAGCGATGCGCCCGGTGCCGGGGCGGTTGTGCTGGCGGGAGGGGATCGGCGGAGCCCGTATTTTGGACGACACTTACAACGCCAATCCCGCTTCACTGGCGGCGGCGATTCGCGTATTGGCCGAAAACTCGCAGCGTCGCTGGCTGGTGCTGGGCGATATGGCGGAATTGGGCGAGACAGCTTGGCACCTGCATCGGCGTGCGGGCCAGTTAGCTCGCGCGAGCGGGGTCGAACGGCTGTTCGTGATCGGTGAACTCGCTGCTGCAAGCGCCGCGGGATTCGGGGCCGGAGCCGAGTGTTTCGATGATTGCGAGGCACTTATCAAGGCCCTATCCGGTGGTCTTGGACCGGATATTGCGGTGCTCGTCAAGGGCTCACGCTCGGCGGCCATGGATATCATTGCCGATCGGTTGGCGGTCGGGAAGCCGGGTGCGGCCAGGATGGGGGGCTAAACGTGCTACTGCTCCTAGCGGAATGGTTGGCGCAATACTACGGCGCTTTCAATGTCGTCCAGTATTTGACTTTCCGCGCCATCGTCGGAGCGTTGACTGCGCTGATCATTTCGTTGGCGGTGGGGCCGAGGCTCATTCGTTGGCTGATTCAATATCAAGTTGGCCAGCAGATTCGCCAAGATGGTCCGCAGACCCACTTCTCGAAGGCCGGCACGCCGACCATGGGTGGTACGCTGATCCTGCTGAGCATCGCCGTATCGACGCTGCTGTGGAGTGATCTCGGTAATCGTTTCGTTTGGATCGTTTTGTTGGCCACGCTGGCCTTCGGTGCGGTCGGCGGGGTGGACGACTATCTCAAGCTCATTCACGGCAACAGCACAGGATTGCCGGCGCGAATCAAATATGGCTGGCAGTCGGCGCTCGGGCTGCTTGTGGCGTTGGTGTTGTATGTCACGGCCCAAGCTCCAGTCGAGACCTCTTTGATCGTCCCCTTCTTCAAGTCGGTGCGGATCCCGCTGGATTGGCTGTTCATCCCGCTGACCTACTTCGTCATCGTAGGTTCTTCCAACGCGGTGAACCTCACCGACGGACTCGACGGGTTGGCCATTGTGCCCACGGTCTTGGTCGGTGCCGCGCTGGCGGTGTTCGTCTATGCCACAGGCCATATCACGTTCGCACAGTATCTCGGCATTCCCTACATCAAGGGGGTCGGCGAGGCGGTGGTGTTTTGCGGTGCGCTGGTGGGTGCGGGGCTGGGCTTTCTCTGGTTCAACACCTATCCCGCCATGGTGTTCATGGGCGATGTGGGGGCGTTGGCATTGGGTGCAGCGCTGGGTGTACTGGCCGTAGTAGTGCGCCAGGAATTGGTGCTCTTCGTCATGGGGGGGGTGTTCGTCATCGAGACGCTGTCGGTCATGGTGCAAGTCGCCGCTTTCAAACTGACCGGTCAGCGCGTGTTGCGAATGGCGCCGCTGCACCATCATTTCGAGCTCAAGGGCTGTCCGGAGCCGCGGGTCATCGTTCGGTTCTGGATCGTCACCATTATTCTGGTCCTTATCGGGTTGGCGACGCTGAAGCTGCGCTAAGAGGCGAGAGGCGAATGGTGAACGGGGTTGACAAGGTGATCGTCGGGCTCGGGGAAACCGGCTTTTCCTGTGTGCGCCACCTGCTCAGGCAGGGGTGGCGGGTCGCAGTGACCGACAGCCGCATGGAGCCACCCCGGCTCGCGGCACTGCGCGCGGCGTACCCTGAGGTGCCGGTGGCCAGCGGCGGTCTAGCTCGGGACTGGTTGCTCGCGGCAGAGGAAATTGTGGTCAGCCCTGGAGTGTCGCTCGCGGAGCCGGCACTGTGCGCGGCACGCGCCAACGGCATCCCCTTGGTCGGGGACATCGAGCTGTTCGCGCGCGCTGCAGCGGCTCCGGTGCTTGCGATCACTGGGACCAACGGCAAAAGCACGGTCACCGCTTTGTTGGGTGAGATGGCGCGGGCGGCCGGCCTCACCGTGGCGGTTGGCGGCAATTTGGGGCCACCGGCATTGGATTTGTTGCGGATTCCGCAAGTGCAGCTATTCGTGCTCGAGCTATCGAGCTTTCAGCTTGAGAGCGTTTACAGCCTCAACGCCCAAGCGGCGGGTCTACTCAACATTGCACCCGACCATTTGGACCGCTACCCCAATGTTGCAGCCTATCTTAAGGCTAAGGCGGCTATTTTCCGCGGCGATGGGATCATGATTCTGAATGCCGATGATTCGGTCGTGCGCGCCCTGGCGAGCGCCGAGCGTGAAACGCTTTACTTTACGCTCGCTGCACCGGCCGATGCGCGTACCTTTGGCATCGACTGCTGGGATGGCGAGCCGTGGTTTTGTCGCGGTCGGGATCGACTCGCTCCGTGCGCGGCATTCCATCCGGTGGGTCGGCACAATCAGGCCAATGCGCTGGCGGCACTTGCTCTTGGCAGTGCGGCGGGATTGCCGCTGCCGGCTCTGTTGCAGGGTTTGCAGACATTCAGAGGATTACCGCATCGCATGGAGCCGGTGATCGAGCGCGACGGCGTGCTCTGGATCAACGACTCCAAAGGCACCAATGTCGGGGCAACCGTGGCGGCTGTGGCCGGACTCGAGCGACCGCTGATCTTGATCCTGGGTGGCCAGGGCAAGGGCCAGGATTTTACGGCGCTGGGGCCGGCGTTGCGCGCGCGAGCGCGCGCGGCAGTGGTGTTCGGCGAGGATGCACAGCGCCTGGCAAGTGCCATCGCTGGAGTCTGTCCCGTGGAGCGGGCTGCGGATCTATCCGCTGCCGTAGCAGGTGCTGCGCGGTTGGCACGAGCCGGTGACATCGTCCTGCTCTCTCCAGCCTGCGCGAGCCTCGATATGTTTTCGAGCTACGCCGAGCGCGGTGAGGTGTTCCGTACGGCCGTGGAGGCAGCAATAAATGGCTGAGACCGCCGCCAACACCGCTTTGCGCAGTGAGCGCCCCCACCGCCGAGAGCCTGCGTTGACGGCCAATTTGGACTGGACGCTGTTCGGTGTGGTGCTCGCGATTGCGGCATTAGGGCTCGTCATGATGGCCTCCGCTTCGGTGGCCGTCGCCGATCGAGAGCTCGGCCAGCCGTGGTTTTATCTGCGTCGGCAAGGCGGCTATCTGCTGCTCGCCGGTTTGTTGGTTTGGCTTGTGCTGCGGGTTCCTATGATTCAATGGCAGCGACTCGGCGTTGTGCTGTTGGCATTGGGAGTTGGGCTGCTGGCGTTGGTGCTGCTCCCCGGCGTAGGACACTCGGTCAATGGCAGCGTCCGTTGGCTGGCGTTGGGTGTTTTCAATCTGCAGGTCTCAGAGCTTGCCAAGCTTTGTGTCTTTGTCTATCTCGCCGGCTATCTGGTGCGCCGCGGCGAGGCGGTCCGCGTCACTTTGCGCGGTCTATTGATCCCGTTCGGGGTTCTGGCGCTGGTCTCGTTGCTGCTGCTGCTCGAGCCGGATTTCGGCGCGGCGGTTGTGCTCACGGCGACAGGTATGGCGTTACTATTCATCGCCGGCGTATCATTGTGGCGTTTCGGCCTGCTGCTCATGCCGGTTGCCGCCACCGGCATCGCCTTGATCGTCACCGAACCGTATCGTTGGCAGCGGTTGACGGGTTTCCTCAATCCCTGGGCGGATCCCTTCCAGTCCGGATTCCAGCTTACCCAGTCGCTGATCGCGATCGGTCGCGGGCAGTGGCTGGGTGTGGGGCTCGGCAACAGCGTAGAGAAGTTGTTCTATTTGCCCGAAGCGCACACGGATTTCCTCTTTGCAGTACTGGCCGAGGAACTCGGCTTGGTCGGGGTGATCGTGACCATCGGCCTCTATGGATTCGTCGTTTGGCGCGCCTTTCGAATCGCCGCGCGGGCCATGGCCCTGGAGCGGCGCTTTGGCGGCTATCTCGCTTATGCCGTGGGTACTTGGCTGGGGCTGCAGGCCTTTCTCAACATTGGCGTCAACATGGGTTTGTTGCCTACCAAGGGCATGACTTTGCCGCTCATGAGCTATGGCGGTAGCAGCTTGGTGATCAGCGTGCTCATGCTCACGCTGTTGGTCCGAGTCGACTACGAGAACCGGGTTGCCGCGGTGAGTGCCCGCGCCGTGACCAGGGAGCGTGCGCTATGAAGGACGCGCCGGTGATGATTCTGGCCGGTGGAACCGGAGGCCACGTGTTCCCGGCCCTTGCGGTGGCCGAGGAGCTGCGACGGCGGCGGGTAGCAGTGATCTGGGTCGGGACTCAGCGGGGTTTGGAGGCACGGGTGGTGCCGGCGACGGGGATCGCCATGGAGTGGCTCGAAGTGCGGGGATTGCGGGGCAAGGGCTGGCGCGGCTGGCTCGGTGCGCCCGCGATGTTGCTGCATGCCCTGTGGCAGGCATTGTGCCTGGTGCGCCGCTACCAGCCGCAGGCCGTATTGGGCATGGGAGGGTATGCGGCGGGGCCGGGGGCATTAGCGGCATGGCTGCTGCGTCGACCGTTGTTGATTCATGAGCAGAACGCTACCGCCGGCTTTACCAACCGGCTTGTGCGCCGGCTTGCCCGGGTCGTGATGACCGGTTTCCCGGGGGAGTTTGCCGGGTGCGGCGTACCCTGCGTTTGGACCGGCAACCCCGTGCGAGTCGAAATCACGCGCGTTCCGGTCCCGCAGCGGCGCTACGCGGCACGTCGGGATCCGCCGCGCTTGCTGGTCCTGGGTGGTAGCCAGGGTGCCGCGGTGCTCAATCAGATCGTTCCGGCCGCATTGGCCGAGCTGGCCTCGGCGCAGCGTCCGGTGGTCCGGCATCAGGCCGGTGAGCGCACTCTGGCGCTGGCGCGGGAAGCCTATTGCCGCTACGCGATCGTGGCACAAGTGAGTGCCTTCATCGATAGCATGGCCGAGGCGTACGGGTGGGCCGATTTGGTGATTTGCCGAGCCGGTGCGTTGACCGTAGCCGAGCTCTCCGCGGTCGGCGTCGCATCGGTGTTGGTGCCGTTTCCGCACGCCGTGGACGACCACCAGACAGCCAATGCCCGCTACCTGAGCCGGGCCGGTGCCGCCGTGCTCATTCCGCAGCACGCGTTGAGCGTACAGCATCTAAGTCGTGTACTCGCAAGCCTACTCGGCGACCGCGATCGGCTCTGGGTTATGGCACAGCGTGCTCGTCAGCAAGCTCGCCCGCAGGCCACGGCGTGTGTGGCCGCGTTGTGCCTGGAGATGGCGGCATGAGTGTGGCTTGGAACCGTTGTTGGGATCCGAATGCGCCGGGTGCGATGCGCCGGGTTCGGCGTATTTACTTTGTCGGTATCGGCGGTTCCGGAATGGGTGGGATCGCCGAGGTTTTGCTAAACCTTGGCTACGAGGTCTTTGGTTCGGATTTGCGCGCGAATGCCATCACTCGACGCCTGAGCGATCTCGGTGCCTGTATCTGGTATGGCCACGATGGTCGGCGGGTAGCGTGTATGGACGCTGTGGTGACCTCCAGTGCCGTTGGTCCGGACAATAGCGAGGTTGTGGCCGCCCGCCAACACCGGATCCCCGTCGTTCCGCGCGCCGAGATGCTCGCGGAGTTAATGCGGTTCCGCTATGGGGTCGCGGTGGCGGGTACCCACGGCAAGACCACGACGACCAGCCTGATCGCGAGCCTGCTTGCCGAGGATGGATTGGATCCCACTTTCGTGATCGGCGGGCGGCTTAACAGTATAGCGAGCCACGCCCGTTTGGGCGCGGGCCATTACCTGGTGGCAGAAGCCGACGAAAGCGATGCTTCGTTTCTTTATCTGCAGCCGATGATTGCGGTGGTGACCAACATCGACGCCGATCACCTCGGCGCCTATCAGGGGGACTTCGCCCGTTTGCGGGCGAGCTTTCTCGAGTTCCTGCATCACTTGCCATTCTATGGCTTGGCGGTGTTGTGCATCGACGACCCGGAGGTCCGCGCATTGCTGGATCGGATGACCCGGCCCGCTCGCACCTATGGTTACAGTGCCGATGCCGACGTGCGTGCCACCGAGGTGGTCCAGCGGGGCCTGCGCACCGGGTTCACGGTGCGGGCCGAGGATGAGGTGCCTTTTGCCGTGGAGCTGAACCTGCCGGGTCGCCACAATGCGCTGAATGCGTTGGCGGCAATTGCCGTGGCCTTGGAACTCGGTGTATCCCGCGCCGCCATTGTCCGAGGGCTGGCCGAGTTTGCCGGCATCGACCGGCGTTTCCAGCCGTGCGGCGACCTCATCCTGGCGGGTGCTCGGATCAGTTTGGTGGATGATTACGGCCACCACCCACGGGAGATTGCGGCGGTGCTGCGAGCGGCTCGAGAAGGTTGGCCCGGGCGCCGCATCGTGTTGGCTTTCCAGCCGCACCGCTACAGTCGGACCCGGGATTTGTTCGAGGACTTTGCGCGGGTGCTCTCGGCGGCCGATGCGCTGCTGCTCACGGAAGTCTATGCGGCGGGTGAGGCGGCCATCGCCGGCGCCGACGGGCGCAGCCTGTGCCGGGCGATCCGAATGCGTGGCCAGATCGACCCGGTGTTCGCGCTGAGCGTGGCGGAGTTGATCGAACTCGTACCGGATGTGGTACACGACGGTGACCTGCTGATTACGCTGGGGGCAGGCAGTATCGGCAACGCGCCTGCGCTTTTGCTGTCTCGTTACGGCGCCGTGGAGGGCGGAAGATGACGCTTTGGCGCGGGAGCTTGCGTGAGAACGAGCCGATGCGGCGGCACACCTCGTGGCGGGTCGGTGGGTATGCCGAGCGGTTCTTCGAGCCGGCTGACCTCGAGGAGTTGGTGGCATTCGTGCGTCAGCAGCCCGCAGCTGAACCGGTGATCTGGCTCGGTCTGGGTAGCAACCTTTTGGTGCGCGACGGCGGTGTGCGGGGAACGGTGATTCAAACCCGCACGGCTTTGACCGCCTTGGAGCGATTGCCGGGCGGGTGCGTGCGCATCGGCGCGGGGGTGGCCTGCGCCAAAGTGGCGCGGGCGTGCGCACGGTGGGGTTTGGCAGGTGCGGAGTTCCTGATCGGTATCCCGGGTACGTTGGGTGGCGCGCTGGCGATGAACGCCGGGGCGTGGGGCGCCGAGACTTGGTCGCGGGTGGAGGCGGTCGAGACGCTTGATCGAGACGGTATGCGGCATCGACGCAGCCCGGCCGAATACCGGGTCGGCTATCGTACGGTGAGCGGTCCGGGGCCAGAGGCATTTCTGGGCGCCACGCTGCGGTTCGAGTCCGGCGGCGATCCGCAGGCCTTGCATGCGCGCGTGCGGGCTCTGTTGGCGCGGCGCGGGGCGACGCAACCGTTGGGGCGCCCGAGTTGTGGCTCGGTGTTCCGCAATCCGCCGGGTGATTTCGCAGCCCGTTTGATCGAGCAGGCGGGCTTGAAAGGTCGAGGTTTCGGCGGAGCTTGTGTGTCCACGAAGCATGCCAATTTCATTCTCAACCACGGCGCTGCCACGGCCGCGGATATCGAGCGGCTGATCGGTTACGTGCGCGGCCGGGTCCGCGATCTCTATGGGGTGGAACTGCAGACCGAGGTATGCATCGTCGGGGAGGCGCCAAGTCATGCCGGCGGCTGATTCCACCGGCTCGGACCGCGCAGCAGTAGGACGCGTGGCGGTGCTGGCCGGCGGTTGGTCCGCTGAGCGTGAGATATCTTTGCAGAGCGGCGCAGCCGTTTTGGAAGCGCTGCGCCGGCGCGGGATCGAGGCTCACCAGGTTGACCCTAGTGAGCGTCCGCTCGGCGCGCTCGGCGAATTCGATCGCGCTTTTATTGCGCTCCATGGCCGTGGCGGTGAGGACGGCGTGATCCAAGGCGCTCTGGAGATCATGTGCCTGCCTTATACCGGCACCGGCGTGCTGGGATCGGCGCTGGGCATGGACAAGCTGCGCACCAAACTGGTCTGGCACGCCTTGGGGCTGCCGACACCAGCCTTCCTGCGGCTGGACTCGGAGGCCGCACTCGACCGAGTGGAGGCCGAACTCGGTTATCCGGTCATGGTCAAGCCGAATCGTGAGGGCTCCAGCCTGGGAATGACGCGTGTGAACGGTTCCGCCGCGCTGTTGGAGGCCTGGCGCAAGGCGTGCCTTTATGACCGCGAGGTCTTTGCCGAGCGCTGGATCGACGGGCAAGAGTATACGGTGAGCCTACTCGGTGAGCAGGCGTTGCCGGTGATCCGCATCGAGTCGGCCGGCGTGTTTTATGACTTTGATGCCAAATACCGCGCCGCTGAGACACGTTTGCATTGTCCTTGCGGATTGGCGGCCTTGCCGGAGGCGGCGCTGACGGAACTCGCGGCCGCGGCTTTTGAGGCCGTAGGTGGCAGTGGTTGGGGGCGGATCGATTTGATGCGTGATCCGGATGGCGCCGCTTGGTTATTGGAAGTCAATACTGTGCCGGGTCTGACGGATCACTCTTTGGTCCCGATGGCGGCCCGCGCGGCGGGGCTTGATATGGATGAGCTGGCTTGGCGGATTCTGTTGAGCAGTTGGCGCGGCCGAGGCGTGCAATGAGCACGATGAATATGGAGTCGAGTGCCGTGCGCTGGGGTGATTATCCGCGGCAAAGCTCGAGCGTAGGTTTCGCAGCGACGCGCGGCCTTGCGCTGGCCGTGCTGGTGACGCTGATTATGGGCAGCAGCGCACTGGCTCTGCAGCGCTTGCCTGTCGAGCGGTGGTTGCCGCTGCACACGGTGGCGCTGGAGGGGGATCTGGTCCATGTCTCCGAGGCGCATCTGCGCTCGGCTATCGAACCCTTGCTGCCTGGCGGCTTGCTGGGCGTGAACGTGACCGCCGTACGGTTGGCGGTGGAGGCGCTGCCGTGGGTCGATCACGCTACCGTGCATCGGGTTTGGCCGGATGCGTTGCGAATCAGCTTAACGGAGCAGGTGGCGGTGGCACGCTGGGGCAAAACGGCGCTGCTTAACGATCGGGGTGAGGTCTTTCGCCCGAGCGTTCTCCCAAAAGGGTTGCCGCACCTGGCCGGGCCCGAGGGCAGCGAAACTCGGGTATTGCAGCAGTTTCATCGGTATCAGAAGCAGTTGAATACGGTAGGCCTGAGATTGGCCGGTTTGGTACTGGATGCGCGTCGTTCCTGGACGGCTAGGCTCGACGACGGTGCCGTAATCCGGATCGGCCGCGAGCATGTCGAGGCGCGGTTGCGGCAATTCGCGGCGGTTTGGCCGCGCCTTACGGCCGGTCAGAGTCGGGTTTTGCGCGTCGCCGATCTGCGTTATCCGAATGGTTTGTCGATTCGCTGGGCAGAGTCGGCTGAGTTGACTCGTGCACGAGGACGTGGCGAATGATCCGCAGTGATTGGTTTCGATGGACCGTGCCTCCGAGCGCGGTATGGCAGTGCTTATTAAAGAACGCGTCCAGAGGATCGGCGGCGCGGTACCCGAGCGATCGGGGCCAGGATGAGATAACCGGCGCTCGAGCGGTCCGGAAGGATTGAGTGCATGACAAAGAAACAGGAACGCAGCTTACTCGTAGGGCTGGATATCGGGACCTCGAAAGTGGCCGCAATCGTGGGTGAAACCAAGCCCACCGGCGAGGTCGAGGTCGTCGGTATCGGCTCGCACCCCTCTCGTGGACTGAAAAAAGGGGTCGTGGTCAATATCGAATCGACCGTGCAGTCGATCCAGCGCGCGGTGGAGGAAGCCGAGCTCATGGCCGGCTGCCAGATTCATTCGGTTTATGCGGGCATTTCCGGGAGCCACGTACGCTCGCTGAATTCGCACGGGATCGTGGCGATCCGGGACAAAGAAGTGACCGCGGGGGATGTCGAGCGGGTGATCGATGCCGCCCGTGCCGTCGCCATACCTGCGGACCAGAAGATCATTCATATCCTGCCCCAGGAGTTTCTGATCGACAGTCAGGAGGGCATCCGCGAGCCGATCGGGATGTCCGGGGTTCGGCTGGAGGCGAAGGTGCACATGGTTACAGGCGCTGTAAGCGCCGCCCAGAACATCATCAAGTGTGTGCGCCGCTGCGGTTTGGAGGCCGACGATATTATCCTCCAGCAGCTTGCCTCCAGTCAGTCGGTGCTCACCGACGACGAAAAAGAACTCGGCGTGTGCTTGGTCGACATCGGTGGTGGCACCACCGATGTCGCAGTATTCACCGATGGCGCGATTCGCCATACCGCGGTGATTCCGATCGCCGGCGATCAGGTCACCAATGACATCGCGGTAGCGTTGCGTACGCCGACCCAGTACGCCGAGGAGATCAAGGTTCGCTACGCCTGTGCCCTCTCCCAGCTGGCGAGCGCGGAGGAGACCATCGAGGTGCCGTCGGTTGCCGATCGGCCGCCGCGACGGCTGTCCCGGCAGACGTTGGCGGAAGTTGTCGAACCGCGCTATGAGGAACTGATGAGCTTGGTGCAAGCGGAGTTGCGGCGTAGTGGTTTCGAGGATCTGATTGCCGCCGGCATCGTGCTGACCGGCGGCAGTGCCAAGATGGAAGGGGTGATCGACCTCGCCGAAGAGGTCTTCCATATGCCAGTGCGGCTTGGCATGCCCAAGCATGCCACCGGTCTTAGCGATGTTGTGTGTAATCCCATCTATGCAACCGGCCTCGGCTTGCTCCTATTCGGCAGCAATAGCCGCGGTGGCCATCGAATGGAGCTGAATGCCGCGGACGGCGGGATCGCCGCGCTTTGGCAACGCATGAAAGGTTGGTTTCAGGGCAACTGCTAATTACCGCGGTAGTTAGTGGTCGGTAGATCGAAGAGCTGGGTAGCAACTGGAGGTGGATCATGTTCGAGCTGATGGACTCCTATAGCCAAAGTGCCGTCATTAAGGTGATCGGCGTCGGAGGCGGCGGCGGTAACGCGGTGCAGCATATGGCGGCGGCTGATATCGAGGGCGTTGATTTCATTTATGCGAATACCGATGCCCAGGCACTGCAAAATACCTCGGCCAAAACGGCTCTGCAACTCGGGTCGAGTATCACAAAAGGGCTCGGGGCCGGGGCGAACCCGGACGTGGGACGCGAAGCGGCGATGGAAGATCGGGATCGCATCGCCGAGGTGTTGGAAGGGGCCGATATGGTATTCATTACAGCCGGCATGGGTGGCGGAACGGGTACCGGTGCGGCCCCGGTGGTTGCAGAGATCGCCAAAGGATTGGGTATCCTGACGGTGGCTGTGGTCACCAAACCGTTTAGCTTCGAAGCCGGCAAGCGTATGCAGGTGGCCAGTGAGGGGATCAAAGAGCTCAGCCGCCACGTCGACTCGTTGATTACCATCCCCAACGAAAAGCTGCTCACCGTGCTGGGCAAGGAACTGACCTTGCTCAATGCCTTCAAGGCGGCCAATGATGTGTTGCTTGGTGCGGTCAAGGGCATCGCCGAGCTGATCACTCGTCCCGGTGTGATCAACGTCGACTTTGCCGATGTGCGCACCGTTATGTCGGAGATGGGTATGGCCGTTATGGGCTCGGGTGCGGCGTGCGGGCAAGGACGGGCGCGCGAGGCCGCCGAGCGGGCCATTGCCTGTCCCCTGCTGGAGGATGCCAACATCGCCGGTGCGCGGGGCATCCTGGTCAATGTGACCGCCGGGTTGGAGCTGTCCATCGGCGAGTTTGACGAGGTCGGCAACGCGGTCAAGGAACTCGCCGCGGACGATGCCACCGTGGTGGTGGGCACCGTGATCGATCCGGAGCTCGAGGACGAGCTCAGGGTCACGGTGGTAGCTACGGGACTCGGCAATCCGGTAGAAGCATTCGAATCGCGGGTTCGGCCGGTGGCCCGTACGGCGAGCGGAGAGATCGACTACAGCAAGCTCGAGCGGCCGACGATCATCCGCAAGCAAGCGGCCAACGACCGCTATCCGGTGCAGGCCGACGGTGATCTAGACTATTTGGATATTCCGGCGTTTCTGCGCCGCCAAGCGGATTGAGTCTAAGCATTGTATGGGTAAAAACCCATGGCCCGCATCGTTTACCATGGCGGCCGAACCGGCGGGTATTCGTGTGTCGAAATGATAATCAGGGAGAACCTTGACCTGGCCGGCGCGTTTTGATCAGGCGATTAACGTCACGGGGGGGGGTGGGGAAAAAGGAAACGAAATGATACCGCAACGCACGCTCAAGAACAGCATTCGGGCAACCGGTGTCGGTTTGCATACGGGTGAGAGGGTATGCCTAACGATGCGACCGGCACCACCCAATACCGGCATCGTATTCCGCCGGGTCGACCTGGAAAAACCGGTGGAGATCCGTGCCCATCCTGACAACGTGGGCGATACGTCGCTATCGACTTGCCTGGTTCGGGATGGAGTGCGGGTGTCCACGGTGGAACATCTGCTCTCTGCCTTGGCAGGTTTGGGGATAGACAATGCCTATATTGATCTGAGCGCCCCCGAGGTGCCCATCATGGACGGCAGTGCCGGACCGTTTGTTTTTTTGATCCGCTCGGCGGGAATCCGGGAGCAGGCGGAAGGCAAATCATTCATCCGCATCAAACGCCGGTTGCGCGTCAGTGACGGCGAGAAGTGGGTGGCTTTGGCGCCGTTCGAGGGCCTGAAGGTTTCGTTCACTTTGGAATTCGATCATCCGATGTTCAATTCCAGGCCGCAGCACGGGGAGCTCGAGTTCTCCACCACGTCCTTCATCAAGGAGATAAGTCGCGCCCGCACCTTCGGCTTTATGCGCGATATTAAACAGTTACAACAGAGTAAGCTGGCGCTGGGCGGCAGTCTGGACAATGCGATCGTGGTCGATCATCACCGCATCCTCAATGAGGACGGCTTGCGTTATGGTGATGAATTCGTCAAGCACAAGATCCTGGATGCCATCGGCGATCTCTATTTGCTCGGCCACAGCCTGATCGGTGCCTTTCAGGGCTACAAATCCGGGCATGCGCTAAACAACAAATTACTGCGGAGGCTGCTCTCCGAGCACGACGCTTGGGAGCGGATCACATTCGAGCATGTCGCGGAGGTTCCCATCGCTTTCGAACAGCCGTTGGCCGTAGTCTGAGGCCTTATTTCGCCCGGTGCCGCGAGGCCAGCCGAAGCAGGGCCGCGCGCAATGGGCCTTGGTCCATGGATGCGGCACTGCGTCGTAGTGTTTCAGCGGCATTCGCGGATAACAAGCGCGCCGGCGGCGGTGGTCGGCGCGCGCTCATGTTCGGCTCGATGCGGAGCTGGAGTTGCCGGGGGCGTTGTCCCAAAACGGCTTCGGCACCGCGCAACAAAAGCATGCGGCGATAGCGCAGCTGGGTAGCCCAGAGCGGGTTCTCGGTGATAAGGCACAAGGCTTGCGCATCGAGCCTCGCCACGCGCCAATGCCCGGCGAGCTCTGGCGGCAGCACGGCCTGCAATTGGTGCTGCAGGCGGGTATTAGTGCGGGCCGAGTGGGCAATACGGGCCAAGACGCCGTGATCGGCGCGGAGCCACCACCGTAGGCTCTGCGGACGTCGGCAACCGCGCGGGTGATCGTCAAAAGCAGTCATTTAGGGGCAGTGATAATATCGGTTGAGCCCATGTTCGAATTAAAAATTCATCGGCAGATACGCTATAGTACAGCTTCTTTCCGCTCAGGACGTAGGCGGGCCCCGCACGGTGGCTTAAATCGCCCTGTTTCCATGTCAGCTGAACCCACTCGGGTGAGTACCTTATGCTGAACGCCATCGCGAAGAAGGTATTCGGTAGTCGTAATGATCGCGTCATCCGGAGAATGCGCAAGGCCGTCGGGCAGATCAACGCCCTGGAGGGTGCGATGCAGGCGCTCTCCGATGCCGAATTGCGCGGTAAAACGGAGGAATTCCGTAACCGTTACAGTAGCGGTGAGCGCTTGGACGAGTTGCTCCCGGAGGCGTTCGCGGTCGTTCGAGAGGCGGGGCAACGCACGGTTGCTATGCGCCATTTCGACGTTCAGCTCATTGGTGGCATGGTTTTGCATGAGGGCAAAATTGCCGAGATGAAAACAGGCGAGGGTAAAACTCTCGTCGCCACCTTGGCGGCCTACCTTAATGCGTTGACCGGCGCCGGTGTGCATATCGTTACCGTCAACGATTACCTGGCCCGCCGCGATGCCGAATGGATGGGCAAAATCTATCGCTTCCTGGGGTTGTCGGTCGGGGTGGTCGTGCCCGGCATGGAAGTGGCAGCGAAGCGTGAGGCCTACCGTTCGGACATTACTTACGGGACCAATAATGAATTCGGCTTCGATTATCTGCGTGACAACATGGCGCTGCGGGTGGATGAGCGCATGCAGCGTGGTCGGCATTACGCGATCGTCGACGAGGTCGATTCCATTCTCATCGATGAAGCGCGTACGCCGCTGATCATTTCGGGGCAGGCGGAGCAGAGCAGCGAGCTCTACCTGCGGATGAACGCGCTGGTACCCAAGCTCGGTCGTCAGCAGGAGAAGGACGGCCCGGGGGATTACCATGTCGATGAGAAAGCCCGGCAGGTCTTTCTGACCGAGGAAGGCCAAATACGGGCCGAGGAATTGCTCAGGCAAGCGGGCCTCCTGCAACCCGAGGAAAGTCTCTACGATGCCCGCAACATCGCGATGCTGCATCATTTGAACGCCGCCTTGCGGGCGCATGCGCTCTACCAACGCGATGTGCATTATCTGGTGCGCGATCGACAGATCGTCATCGTCGATGAGTTCACTGGCCGAGCCATGCCGGGGCGGCGCTGGTCGGAAGGGCTGCACCAGGCCGTCGAGGCCAAAGAGGGGGTGCCGATCCAGGCTGAGAATCAGACGCTCGCCTCGATTACGTTTCAGAATTACTTCCGCATGTACGACAAGCTCTCCGGTATGACCGGAACGGCGGATACCGAGGCCTTTGAATTCCAGCAAATCTATGGCCTCGAAGTCGTGGTCATCCCGACCAACAAGCCGATGATTCGAGAGGATCTGCATGATTTAGTGTTTCTCACCCAGCGGGAGAAGTATGCGGCCATCGTCGAAGCCATCAAAGACTGTCACCGGCGCGGCCAGCCGGTGCTCGTCGGCACGACCTCCATCGAGAACTCGGAATACATCTCCAAGCGATTACACAAGGAGGGTATTGCCCATGAGATCCTCAATGCCAAGCAGCATGAACGCGAGGCAGGGATCATTGCCCAAGCCGGGCGAGCGGGTGCGGTGACGATTGCGACCAACATGGCCGGCCGCGGTACCGACATCGTCCCGGGCGGTAACGTGGAAGCCGAAATCGCAGCGCTCGATGAACCCGACGAGGCGGCCATAGATGCACTGCGCAAGGCATGGCAGAAGCGGCATGATCAGGTGATCGAGGCGGGCGGGCTGCACGTGATCGGCACCGAGCGGCACGAGTCGCGGCGCATCGATAATCAGCTGCGCGGCCGTTGCGGCCGCCAGGGGGACCCCGGTTCTACACGTTTCTACCTCTCGCTCGAGGACAGTTTGCTGCGCATCTTCGCCTCCGAGCGCGTCTCTGCGCTGATGCAGCGTCTGGGCATGCAGGAGGGTGAAGCCATCGAGAGCGGTATGGTCTCGCGGGTCATCGAGAATGCCCAGCGCAAGGTCGAAGGACACAACTTCGATATTCGCAAGCACTTGCTCGAGTTCGACGATGTCGCCAACGATCAGCGCAAGGTCGTCTACCAGCAGCGCGATGAACTGCTCGAGGCCGAGGAAATCGCGGATACCATCAAGGCTATGCGCTCGGATGTGGTCGGCGCCGTCATCGATGAGCATGTTCCGCCCAACAGCGTCGATGAGCAGTGGGATATACCGGGCCTGGAGGAGGCGCTGCAGGCGGAGTTCAACATTCGCCTACCGGTACAGGAATGGCTCGATCAGGAGGAGACGCTGCACGAGGAGGCGCTGCGCGAGCGGATTCAGCAGGCGGTCGAGGAGCAATACGAGCTCAGGCAAGAAGCGATCGGCCCGGAGATCATGCGCCAAATCGAGAAGAGCTTCCTGCTCCAGGTGCTGGACTCTCACTGGAAGGATCACTTGGCGGCCATGGACTATCTGCGCCAAGGGATTGGATTGCGTGGCATGGCACAGCGTGACCCCAAGCAGGAGTTCAAGCGCGAAGGCTTTGCGATGTTTCAGGAAATGCTGGAGGGAATCAAGCGCGAAACGATCAAGATCCTGTGCCATGTGCAAGTGCGCACCGAAGAGGACGCGCGGGTGCTCGAGCAGCCCACTGAACCGCAAGGAGCGATGCAATTCCAGCATGAGGAGGCAAACAGCCTTACGACCGCCGATGACCACGATTCCGTCGCCACGGCGGTGCCGGCTTCTGCCAAACCCTACGTGCGCTCGCAACGCAAGGTCGGGCGCAATCAGCCCTGCCCTTGCGATTCCGGGAAAAAATACAAGCATTGCCACGGCCAACTCGAGTGAGGCACACGGACGATGGCAGTTGGTGAGAACTCGCTGGGGCGGCTCCGGCCCGTTCCAGGCGTGCGTCTCGGTACGGTGGCGGCCGGCATTCGCAAGCCCAATCGGCCTGACCTGGTGCTATTCGAGCTGGCCGAGGGCGCTCACTGCAGCGCCGTACTGACCCGCAACCGCTTCCGGGCGGCCCCCATCCTGCTTACTGAGCAACACCTCGCAGCGAGTTGCCACTCGCGCTATTGGTTGGTCAATACCGGTTACGCTAATGCCGGCAACGGCGCGCAAGGCCTCAACGATGCACTGAGCTGCGTGCGCCGAGTGGCCGAGCAGGCCCACTGCGCCGTGCCGGAGGTCTTGATGTTCTCTACCGGTGTAATCGGCGAGCCCCTGCCGGTCGATCGAATCGTCAGAGCGATACCGAGCGCGTTCGCGGAACTGGCTGACGATGCATGGGAAGCCGCCGCCTACGGCATCATGACCACGGATACTCGCCCCAAAGGAACCTCCAGCGTGATATCCATAGCGGGCCAACCGGTGACACTGACCGGCATCGCCAAGGGGGCGGGTATGATCCGTCCCGATATGGCCACCATGCTGGCTTTTCTGGCGACCGATGCCGTGCTTGACCCGGGTTGGGCTCGGCAGGCCCTGCGCGCCGCGGCCGATGTTTCGTTCAATCGGATCACGGTGGATGGTGATACTTCCACCAACGATGCCTGTGTACTTGCGGCGACGGGACGTTCCGGTGTGCGGATCGACGGCGCGGGCGAGAGCGGTCGGCGTTTTCTGGCGGCATTGACCGAGGCTTGTCGGAGCTTGGCGCTGGCCATCGTCCGTGACGGTGAAGGCGCCACACGGCTGGTGCATGTGGCGGTGGCAGAGGCCGCTGACGCGGCTGAAGCAGCACGCGTGGCATTTGCCATCGCCGAGTCACCCTTGGTCAAAACAGCGGTGTTTGCCGGTGACCCCAACTGGGGCCGTATCCTGGCGGCTGTGGGGCGTGCGGACATTGCGGATATGGAGCTCGATCGGGTCCGAATCTTTCTGGATGATCTCTGTGTGGTCGAAAACGGTGCTCGCAGCGAATCCTATCAGGAGAGTGAGGCCGTGGCGCGCATGAACGCAGCGGAGATCGAGATTCGGGTCGTCTTGGGCCGAGGCGATGCCGCAACGAGCGTTTGGACTTGCGATCTCTCCTATGATTACATCACGATCAACGCGGATTACCGTACCTGAGCGATTGGCCAATCCACTCGCGGCCGGTGTGGGGATAGCGCGCGAACGGGCGGATTGATGTGAGCTCGAACAAGCCGCCGGTGCACGTGGCGGTCGGTGTCGTCACCGATGTGGCCGCGCGTGTGTTGATTTGTCGGCGGGGCGTGCACCGTCACCAAGGCGGATTGTGGGAATTTCCCGGCGGTAAGGTGGAGCCGGGGGAGGATGCTTGTGCGGCGCTTGGCCGGGAGTTGGCCGAAGAGGTCGGCATTCGCCCCGAGCAGGCCTGGCCCCTGATCCGCGTGCCTTACCACTATCCGGACAAAGAGGTGCTGCTCGATGTCTGGCGTGTTCCGCGTTTCACCGGAGTGGCCCATGGCAGGGAAGGTCAGTGCTGTCAGTGGGTTATGCCCTCTGGGCTGGCTGGTTTCTGCTTTCCGCCGGCGAATCATCCGATTGTGCTCGCTGCTGGTTTGCCGGCCCGCTATCTCATTACTCCCCCTTTGACCGATCCCGATGGCTTGCTTAAAGGAGTGCTGCAAAGCTTGAGATTCGGTTGCGAACTCGTGCAGTTGCGCACCGACGGTCTCAGTGGGGTACAGCTCGAGAAGTTGGCACACAGGCTGCTGGCGGCGGTTCGCGCGGCGGGCGGAAGGTTGTTGGTCAGTCGGCGACTGGACATCGCCCGGCGAGTGGGGACCGACGGTGTGCATCTGTCCGCCGCCCAGCTGTGGGCGCTGCGGGCGCGGCCCTTGCCGACTAGCCGCCTGGTGGGTGCCTCTTGCCACGGCCCCGAGGATTTGGCGCGGGCCTGCGCTATCGGCGTCGACTTCGCGGTGCTCTCCCCGGTGCGCGCCACCCCCAGCCATTCAGACCGTGAACCGTTGGGATGGCGGACCTTCGCGGCCTGGATCCGCGACGTGTCCCTCCCAGTCTATGCCTTGGGCGGTGTCGGTCCGGCAGACATGGAGCGGGCTTGGCGTGCGCGTGCTCAAGGAGTGGCCGGGATCCGCGGGTTTTGGCATGCTGGCTACTGAATCGCCAGCAACTGTGCCGGTGTGGAAGCCGCAGCAGGACAGGCCGCCCGTTATTACCGCTCCGCCGCGTCGTTCGAATCCCCGTCAGCGCCGCCGGGCTCGCCGGCTAGCTCCGATCCCGGGATGCGATGACTACCGTCCAGCCAGGCACCCAAATCGATTAACTTGCAGCGCCGGCAGCAAAACGGTCGATAGCGGTGGTGCTTCGACCATTCGACCGGTCGACCGCAGGTCGGGCAACGTACGGTTGCAGGTGTTGTAGGCACGTACACTCCTGAGCGTGTGCGTCACACGACACATCGCTCGAGTCGAAATTCCACATCCATTGATACTTGCTGCGGACGTTCTCGCAAGGATGTCTGTTCCAGAAAGCGGATGGTACAGAAATGCCGATTGCCGCTGATCTCGGGGAAGTACGGTTCTCCCTGCGCCAGTAGAACACGCAGCATCTGGTAGGGAGGTGTTCGATCCAGGCTGGCCTGGAAGGTGCCGCCGTAGGCGATCTCCGGAACGGCATCGGCGCTCTCGCGCAGCAGTCGGAGGACCAGGTGGGTCGCTTTGCCCACCGCAGCCAAGCCCTCGAACCAATGCTCCAGATCCGCGCGTCGGAGTTCAGGCGATTGATGCAACCAGCGATGATAGACGGGGAGATCGAAGCTGCAGGTTCCCCCCGCAATGCCGCTGCGTTGGGCTACGGTATTGAGGAAATCGTTGCCTTTGATTTCGTTGCTGGCGCCGTAGGGGGTAGCGTGCAGCTGCTCGGTGAGGCACTCGCATTCGCAGAGTATGGCGTGCAGGCGGTTCGGGTCGACGCCGGGAGTTTGCTGCAGGGCCAGTAGTGTGTTCGATAGCCGCTGCAACTCCTTTTGGAGCTCGCAGCGCAGATCACTCCGGCTGAGCAAGTCCGTGAGCTCGACGAGTGTGCTCAGCGCGAGGCGTGAGTGCCATTGCGATTCACCGGCGATGCCAAACTGGCCTTGGTGATGCAAGAACTCCACGCGCAACAGGGTGCGGATGCGCTCATTGAGCGGCTGTTCATAGGCAATGCTCGGCGCTTGCAGGGCGGCGTTCCTCATGCTGCCGATCGATGAAAAAGCCCGCGACCATTCTCGCCCAGATTTGGGCCCTAGCCAACCGCGCCGGGCTCAAGGCCGATACTGAGCCAAGCGTAGGTAGCGCGCGTGCAGATGCGCTACCGCCGCATCCAAGGCGGCTAGCGAGCCGGAGTTATCGATGACATCATCGGCACGGGTTAGCCGTGCGGCGCGGGAAGCCTGCGCTGCGAGGATGCACTCGATCTCCTCATCGGAGGCATTTATTCGCTTGAGCAGCCGCTGGCGCTGAAGTGCCACCGGTGCGTCCACCACCAGGATTCGGTCTACAAGATCGGTCATTCCGCTTTCCAACAACAAGGGTACGACCAGAATTGTGTAAGGACCACGACGGTGCTCAAGCCGGGCAATGGCTTTGGTACGGATCAGGGGGTGGAGAATGCTATCGAGCCGCGTGCGCTCGTCCGGGTCGGCAAACACGCGCCGGCGCAGCTGCGCACGATCGAGTTCACCGGCGGGGGTCAGAATGGTAGTACCGAAGTGCTCGACGAGTTGCCGCAAGCCCTCGCTTGCGGGCTGCACCACCTCTCGAGCAATGCAATCGGTGTCGATGATTTCCACTGCCCGGGTGGCAAAGCAGTTCGTGGCCGCACTTTTGCCGCTGGCGATGCCGCCGGTGAGTCCAACGATCAACATCTGGTATTGCCTTGTGCCTAAACCCGTCGCACCATTGCCGAGTTGTTTATTTCACCATGTACCCATAGCTAATGGCCAATCGGGGAGTAGCCGGGTGCGCAGTTCACGGCGCGTCGGTGGCATCTTTCAGAAGCGGTTTATCGGGACAGCCCGGCAAGGGCAAGATAGGTCGGCACCAGCTCGTCGCCCCATAGCAGATAGATCCACCCGGCGGCGGCGAGAAAAGGGCCGAAGGGTATGGGTTGATCGCGATGCCGCCCCAGGCCGGCGATCAGCGCAATGCCAACCGCGGCGCCCACGATCGAGGCGAGAACCACGATCAGGGGCAGCGCCTGCCAGCCAAGCCAAGCGCCAAGCATACCGAGCAGCTTGAAATCCCCATAACCCATACCCTGTTTGCCGGTGAGCCAGCGGAAGAGATGATAAACGCTCCACAGTGCGAGGTAACCGACCACGGCGCCGACGATGGCGGTGGCCGCAGGGACGAACACGGGCACCAAGCTCAGCAACAGGCCTAGCCATAAGGCCGACAGCGTGAGATCGTCGGGCAGTAGCTGATGGTCTAGATCGATGCCGGCGAGGGCGATGAGCACCCAGGTCAGGACCAGGGCTGCGAGCGCGGCGGCCGAAACGCCGAAGTGTGCTACGACGATAACCGAGAGAACGCCGGTGAGCAGTTCGACCGTTGGGTAGCGTGGCGAGATGCGCGCATTGCAACTCGAACAACGCCCACGCAGGAGCAGATAGCTCAAAAGCGGGATGTTCTCCCAAGGGCGGAGGCGGTGGCGACAAAGCGGGCATTGCGAGGGCGGTGTGAGCAGATCGAAGCGTTCGCCATCGTTTGGCTGAATGAGCGAGCCCGATTCGCCGCTTGCTAAGAATTCGGCACATTGCGCGCGCCATTCGTGATTGAGCCGGCGCGGTAGACGTAGGATGACCACGTTGAGGAAGCTGCCAACCATAAGGCCGAGCACAAAACTTGCTGCCCAAAGTAACCGCGGGTTGCTTTGCAAAAGATCGAGTATGGATATTGCAGTCATATTCGGGGATTGCACGGGTTCAGACGGGGAGCGCCGTAGGCGGCTAAACGACCGAGCCGAGTTTGAAGATCGGCAGATACATGGCGATTACCAGGCCGCCGACCAAGATACCCAGGATGGCCATGATCAGGGGCTCGAGCAGGCTGCTCAAACTGTCGATCGCGTTGTCGACCTCTTCCTCGTAGAAATCGGCGACCTTGGCCAGCATGGCATCCAACGAACCCGCTTCCTCGCCGATTGCAATCATCTGCACCATCATATGCGGGAAAAGCTCCGTGCGGCTGGCCGCCCATTGCAGCGGCTGCCCGGCGGCCACTTCCTCACGCATGGCGTGCACCGCCTGGCCGTAGACGCGGTTGCCGGTGGCGCCGGCAACGGATTCGAGTGCGTCCACCAAAGGTACACCGGCGGCGAACATCGTCGAGAGCGTCCTGGCGAAACGCGCGAGCGCCGCTTTGCGCAAAATTGCACCGACGATCGGGATGCGCAAAGAGATGCGATCCACTGCATAGGCTACTCGGCGTGAGCGTTTGTGGGCTTGGGCAAAGGCCGTTGCGGCGGCGCCGAGCCCAGCGAGAATGAGCCACCAGTATTGCTGAAAGGCATTCGAGAGCTGGATGACCAGCAAAGTAAAGGCGGGCAGATCCGCGCCAAAGCCGCGGAACAGCTCCTCGAATTGCGGTACCACGAAGATCAATAGGATGGCGGTGACGATAAAGGCGACGAGGAGCACGGCGGTCGGGTAGAACAAGGCCTTTTTGATTTTTTTCTTGATGGACTCCGTCTTTTCTTTGTAGGTGGCGATTTTGTCCAGCAGGGTGTCCAGTACGCCGGCCTGCTCGCCGGCGGCAACCAGATTGCACACCAGTTCGTCGAAATACCGTGGATATTTGCGCAGCGCATCGGAGAGCCCGGTGCCGGCTTCAACATCCTCCTTGATGCCCAGCACCAGTTTTTGCATGCTCGGATTTTCGTGACCGCGGCCGATGATGTCGAATGCTTGAACCAGCGGCACGCCGGAGTTGAGCATGGTGGAGAGTTGCCGAGTGAGGACTGCGATATCGCCGGGGGTGATCTTCTTCTTGCGCGGGCCTTGGCCCAGACTCAGCAGAGTCGATTTGCGCCGGATCTTCTGGGCGGCGATGCCTTGCTGGCGCAAGTTGGTCCGCAATTTCGTGGCGTTCTCGGCCTGGCTGCTGCCGGTAAGTTTGCGCCCGTTGCGATCGACTCCCTCCCAGGTGAAACTCGTCAGCTTGATTGCCTTTTCCACCATCGCTTCAGTCCACCGTTACTCGATTGAGTTCTTCCAGACTCGTTACACCTTGTTTGACCTTCAGTAGGCCGGATTGGCGCAGGTCGTTGACTTTGTCACGGCGAGCCTGCTCGGCTAGCTGCATGGCATTCCCGCCCTCCATGATGATCCGCCCCATGGCCTCTGTTACCGGCATAACTTGATAGATACCCACCCGGCCGCGGTAGCCGTCAGTACACTGCTCGCAGCCTTTCGCGGCGTAGACCACCAACTCATCGAGAATGGCTTCGTCAAAGCCCTCTTTGAGCAGCGCTTCTCTAGGGATATCGACCGGCTGCTTGCAGTGTTTGCAAAGCCGCCGGGCCAGCCGTTGGGCGATGATCAGGCTTACCGAAGAGGCGATGTTATACGGTGCGACCCCCATATTGGCCATGCGGGAGAGTGTTTGCGGGGCATCGTTAGTATGCAGTGTCGAGAGCACGAGGTGGCCGGTTTGCGCGGCTTTGATGGCGATCTCGGCGGTTTCCAGATCGCGGATTTCGCCCACCATGATGATGTCCGGGTCTTGGCGTAAAAAGGCGCGCAGCGCGGCGGCGAAGGTGAGGCCGGCTTTCATGTTCAGGTTGACCTGATTGATGCCGGGCACGTTGATCTCCACCGGGTCTTCGACCGTCGAAATGTTGCGATCGGCGGTATTGAGTATGTTGAGCGCGGTATACAGCGAAACCGTCTTGCCTGAGCCCGTGGGGCCGGTTACCAGTACCATCCCGTAAGGTTTGTGGATGTATTTGAGGAAGACCTCCTTTTGCTCGTCCTCGTAGCCCAGCTGCTCGATGCCCATTTGGGCACTGCTGGGATCCAAGATGCGCAGGACGATTTTCTCGCCAAACAAAGTGGGGCACGTGTTGACACGAAACTCGATGGCTCGGCGCTTGGATAGATTCATTTTGATGCGCCCGTCTTGGGGCACCCGGCGCTCGGCGATATCGAGCCGCGCCATCACTTTGAGCCGTGCTGCCAATCTTGGCGCAAGCTGGATGGGTGGGGCGGTTACCTCGCGTAATACGCCATCTTGGCGAAAGCGGACCCGATACTGTTTCTCATAGGGCTCGAAGTGGATATCGGAGGCCTCTTTGTTGATCGCATCGAGGAGCACTTTGTTGACGAACCGTACCACCGGCGCATCGTCGGCATCGGAGTCGCCGACCTCCGGCTCGCGTTCGGTATCCCCAGCACTGATATCGAGGTTTTCCAAATCCTCGTCGAGATCCATATCCGAGAGCACATCGTCGGCACGCTCCAGTGCCCGATCGATGATCCGCCCGAGTTGATCGTCCTCGACCAGCACCGGATCAGCGCTGAGCCCGGTATGGAATTTGAACTCGTCGAGTGCCTCCAGATTGGTGGGATCGGATACGGCCACGTATAAGCGTTTGCCGCGTTTGATAATTGGCAGGGCCCGGTGGCGGCGGATCAGTTTTTCGGTGACCAGCGAGACCACGCTGTGGTTTATCTCCAGCGCGGTCAAATCGAACAATGGTACGCCGAATTCGCTTGATGCGGCTGCGGCGATGCTCTTTGCCGCGAGCAAACCCTGTTCGATCAGATAGGTGACGAACGGGGTGTTTGCTTTTTTGGAATCGTGCAGGGCCTGTCGGACCTCGTCCTCCCCGATCAAGCGGTTCTGAACCAGGCGCCGGGCAAGGCCGCCGAGCTTTAACGAGGGATTGGCGGTGGCCATAAGCAGACCTTTCTCCGTACTCGGGCGTTGGGTTTGTCGGTAGAGGTGGGCAACATGTTTCTACCTTGCAAGAGCGACGCTTGGTAAAATCAACGGCCTGTTTGTTCCACTTTAGGGATCATGGACTTGGTCAATGCGCGGCCGCCAATTGGAGTGGGTCTTCGAAGGACCGCAGGTAGCCCACGTAAGCTACTATCCCGATCACCGTCAAAGTGGTCTAGCCGGTAAGGCATTACAGCACCGCACTGACCGCCGTTCCGCCCAGCAGTTCGCAATTTCCCCAAGGACCGTTGCAGGCGAGCTCATCGGCCGGGAGCGCGGCTTCCCGGGGTGTTTGCCGCCGGGGACGCTGGCCAATGACTCTCGATACGGTCGAACATGGGTCGATGGCGCTCAGTTGGCGGCGAACGAGAAGGAGCGCAGCTATGTTACGCCGTATTTTCGCAAACTCGGTTGCTGCCAAGAGGATGGCACTAGGGGCCGTGTTATCCTGGCTGAGTCTTGCGGTGGCCGCGGGGCAAAGCCCCGCGGCGGTGGTGGTGACCGATTTGCAGCAAAAGCTCGTTGCGGTCTGGCGCTCGAATATGAACTTCGAACAGCGTTTCGAGGTCCTTGCGCCCGCCATCGAAGCCAGCCACGATTTGGCGAGCATGGCCCGATTTGCGCTTGGTAGCCAGTGGCAGGGGCTGAACGCGGTGCAACGCGAGCAGTTTTTGGCCACCTTCCGACGCCTGACGATTGCCACCTACGCTGATCGCTTCGATGAGTATAGTGGTGAGCGCTTTGTCCAGTCAGGGCAGCGTAAGCTCGCTCAGGGCAAGCGTCTGATACAGACCAAGCTTTTACTAAGCGATGGTGCTCGGATACGGCTCGACTACCTACTTCATCTACAAGATGGTCAGTGGCGGATCGTCAATATTCTCGCCGATGGTGTCAGCGAACTGGCCATCAAGCGCTCCGAGTACACCGCGTTTATCCGCGACCATGGCTTGGCGGCGCTCATCGAGGAACTGCAGCGCAAAGTATCCCAGCTGGTCGATGAACGGCAGGCCACACACACACGTACGTTGGGTAGCTAGCGCTGCCCGATCCAAACCCCGCCTGACAAGCAACCGTGCACAGCCACCAGAGACGCTTTATGCAGAGAAAGGATCAGCTGATTGGCAGTGACTGGGTAGTCGGTGACGGCGCCGCGTTCGACTCGCGTGATCCCGCCAGCAACGAGGTGCTCTGGGAGGGGGCGCAGGCCAGCACCGAGCAGGTCGGGCAGGCGGTACAGGCAGCACGCGCCGCTTTCGAGAGCTGGAGCGAACGTGGTTTTGACGAGCGGTTGCAAATCGTACGCCGCTTCGGTAATCGTTTGGAGGCGGATAAGCGCGCGTTGGCCGAGACAATTTCCCGTGAAACGGGCAAGCCAACCTGGGAGGCGCTCACCGAGGTGGCGGCCATGATCGGCAAGATCGACCTATCGGCGCGCGCTTATAAGGAGCGAACCGGGCTGCATGAGCGCGAAATCAGTGCGGGTCGGTCCATTCTGCGCCATAAGGCGCACGGTGTGATTGCGGTTTTCGGGCCGTTCAACTTCCCTGGGCATTTGCCGAACGGGCACATCATCCCCGCTCTGCTCGCCGGTAATACCGTGGTTTTCAAACCAAGCGAGCTCACCCCGCTGTGTGCCGAGCACATGCTGCATTTATGGCGGCAAGCCGGGTTGCCGGGCGGTGTCGTCAATTTGGTGCAGGGCGGCCGCGAGGTTGGGGGGGCACTCGCCGCCGAGCCGGATATCGATGGGTTGTTGTTCACCGGCAGTGCCGCCACCGGTCGCTTGCTGCATCGCCAGTTTGCCGAGCAGCCGGAAAAGATTCTGGCTTTGGAAATGGGCGGTAACAATCCGCTGATCGTAATCCCGGGGGTCGATACCCGAGCGGCCGTGTACTCGATCATTCAATCTGCCTATCTGACAGCCGGACAGCGTTGTAGCTGTGCTCGGCGTCTCTATCTGCCGCGGGGTAAGGCTGGGGATGAGCTGCTCGAGGCCCTGCTCGAGGCCGTAGCAGGGCTGCAGGTCGGTAGTTGGCTGGATGCCGAGACGCCTTTCATGGGACCCGTCATTTCGGTGGCGGCCGCGACTGGGTTGCTCGCAGCGCAGGCACGACTGGAGCAGCTGGGCGGGCGGGCGCTCCTTGCGATGCGCCGGCTGCGCGAGGCCACCGGCTTATTGTCGCCGGGGCTCATGGATGTGGGCGCCATTGCCGATTTACCCGACGAGGAGTATTTCGGCCCGTTCCTCCAGGTGGCGCGTTACGATACGTTCGAGCAGGCTATTACGTTGGCCAACACCACCCGTTTCGGGCTCTCCGCGGGTTTGCTGGGTGGTCAGCAAAGCGATTTCGAGCGTTTCTTCCGGCGTATCCGAGCTGGTATTGTCAATTGGAATCAGCCGCTTACCGGCGCAAGCTCGGCAGTGCCATTCGGTGGGGTGGGCTACAGTGGTAATCACCGTCCCAGCGCTTACTATGCGGCGGATTACTGTGCTTACCCGGTCGCTTCGTTGCAGGGCGATAAGCTGATGTTACCGGAGCGCCTTAGCCCTGGAGTCAAGCTGTGAGCGCAGTAGAAGTGAATTTCGATGGTTTGGTCGGTACCACGCACAACTACGCCGGGCTGTCGTTCGGCAATCTCGCCTCGCAGCGAAACGCCGGGGCGGTATCTAATCCTCGCGCAGCGGCGCAGCAGGGGCTGCGTAAGATGAAGACGTTGCACGATTTGGGGCTTCGCCAAGCCGTGCTGCCACCGCACGAGCGCCCGGCAATCGATGTGCTGCGCCGGCTTGGCTTCAGCGGCAGCGACGCG
>JAGFJL010000175.1 GCA_024102725.1 Nitrococcus mobilis | reverse complement strand
CGCGAAGATCACGCTTCCACTAGGTTCTCGCCATTCCCTCGACGCTAATCGAAAAGGCCCCAGTTGTGCTAACGGAAATGAACCCACCGGGTGCGCAGGACTCGACTGCTGGGAGGAGCTGGAGAGGGTTGTGGCAGGCGGGCGTGGCGCCCCCGGTTCATCGAGAACCCGGGGCGCCACGGCCAAGCGGATCCGCGGGTGCGGGTCAGCTGGCGGGGCTGTCTGGGGAGGGGACTGGAGCGCGCAGGGAGGGTCCGGCCAGGCGCAGGACGATGCAGTGGTGCTGCAGGCGATCGAGCAGGGCGTCGACCAGGGGCTTGTTGCGGAAGAGCCCGTACCACTGCTCGAAGTCGAGGTTTTATGCACAGTCCATTATTATGCGGAGCCACGTCCGTGTGGCCTTGATTTTCAATGGTGATTTGGCAGCTCCACACGGCATAAAGATGAGGACTTCAAGGAGGCGAGCAGCTTGTCTTCGGCCTTGAAACGTCCCGCCCGCAGGGTCGGCGGGGTGAGCGCATCAAGGATTTCGAAACGCTCTGTTGGGTCGGCGTGGATATACATCTCGGTGGTCTGAATGCCGGCATGGCCGAGCCACAAAGAGACCTTGCGAATATCTTTGGTCGCGGCCAGGACCATCATGGCGCAGGAGTGGCGCAACACATGGGGAGAGATGCGCTTGTCGAGGAGTGAAGGACAGCGCGTGGAGGCGGTTTGCACATGTTTGCCGAGGATGTACGCGAAACCGGCGCGGGTCATGGCCTCGCCTCGCGCATTGACGAAGACCTCGGGTGCCAAGGCTTCGCCTCGAACGGCCAGCCAGGCGCGAAGCGCACGAGCCACGTCTTTCCACAACGGCAGTGCGCGTTCCCGGCGGCCTTTGCCGTGCACCAGGACGGTGGCTTTCGGGCTCAGCACCAGATCGGTGAGCTGAATCTCGACGAGCTCCGATACCCGCAAGCCGGCGGCAAAGCAGACATGCAGCATGGCCCGATCGCGCAGGCCCTCTCGGGTGGACGGATCGGGTGCGTCCAGGATCGCTTGCACCTCATCGAGGGTGAGGTAATGGATGAGCCGCGTTTCGCTCTTCTTGGTCGGTATGGCCAGAATGCACTGGATCTGCTCCAGCGCAGCCGGTACCCGGTATTGCACATAACGCATGAAGGACCTGATGGCCGCCAGGCGGATGTTCCGCGAGCGGGCTGAATTGCCCCGGACCGTCTCGAGGTCTCGAGGTAGCCCAGGAAATCGACGATCAGGGGGGCGTCGAGTTGCTCGAGCACCAGCTCGCACGGCGGCACCTTGAGCCGTTCGGCGGCATAGACGAAAAGCAGCTGAAAGGCGTAGGCGTACGCCTCACAGGTATGGTCACTGGCCCTGCGCTCGAGCGGCAGGCGTTGGTTGAGGAACGCGGAGATCAGCGGTGCGAGGGGCGTCATTGGATCGCCTCCTCAACCCAGCGCTCGCACGCCTGGGCGATGTCTTCGAGCAGACTCGGGGTGGCCTCCAGATACCAATAGGTGGCGGTCGTGTTGCAATGGCCAAGATAAGTGGAAAGGGCCAACGTCTGCTGGGCGATGCGGTCCCGCCCATCGGGACAGGATTCCAGTGCCCTGACCGCGAAGGTATGCCTGAGGGAATGGAGGCAAGGCCGGCGGCCCGTTGCCGGATCAAGGTCTGCTGCCTGAAGCGCCGTTCGAAACGCGGCCTCAGCCGCGCTGTGGCTCAAGCGCCGGCCGCGCTGGGACACGAACAGGTGATCGTCGGCGCCGCCGATCCGGCAGCGACGAACCCGATAGTGCTCCAGTGCCGCCTGGGCGGTAGCGTGCAACGGCACCAGGCGCGTCTTGCGGAACTTTGACTCGCGAATCAGCAGGCCATCGGCGGTCCAGTCCTGCAACCGAAGGTTGATGGCCTCCGCGATGCGCAAGCCGGTACAGGCGAGCAGGGCAAACAAGGTGCGGTAGGTGTCCGGCCGGATCGAGCCCGCAGGACCCAGACGAGCGGCTGCCTCGAGGAGGCGTCGCAGTTGCTCGGAGGAGAAAATGAACGGTACGTGCCGGGGTCTGGACTCGCTACCGAAGAGGCCCTCGGGCGGGATGTCATGGCGCGGGTCTTCGGCATGCAGATAACGCGCAAAACGGCGCACCACGGCGAGCCGGCGGGCCCGCTGCGGCGCTGACGGCCCCCCTGTCGCCCACTCGATCGTGGTCGCGGTACGGATGAAGGCCTCTGCCCGTGCATCGGCGAAGCGGGCATAGGAATGGAGATGACAGCCTTCGGTCTTGAGCTGAAATCCCAAGGCCCGCCTCACGGCAAGATAGGTGTCCACCGCCTGGCTCAGCATGGCTTATACCTCCGGCCAGGGTTGCGCGACCTGCTTGAGCAGCCCCACGTCCACTTTGGCGTAGATCGCAGTGGTCTCAATGGAGCGGTGGCGCAGGAGGGCGGCGATGTCCTGGAGCGAGGCCCCCTGACGCAGCAGGTTCGTGGCGGCGGAATGACGCAACACATGGGCGGCCCCGCGCGTGGCCGGCGTGACACCGGCCCGGCGCATGGCCTGGGCCACGATGACGGAGACGGCGCAGTGCGACCCCAGCCCCCGCAGCGGTGCGCGGGAACGCAGAAACAGGCGATCCGTGTCCACCGCGGGCCGCACGCCTGTGAGGTAGGCGGCAAGTGCATCGCCGATTTCCTGAGACAGCGGCAGGCGGTGCTCCCGGCGCCCTTTTCCCGCGACGCGAATCCAGGCTTGCTCCCAGTTGATATCCCCGAGACGCAGCGTGACGATGTCGCCGGCCCGCAGCCCGAGGCGTGCGAGCAGGAGCACGATGGCGCGGCCACGGATACCGACCGGCGTGGTCGGATCACAGGCGCCGACGATGCGCTCGATCGCTTCGGCAGACAGATAGCGCGGCAAGGCGGACAGATGCCAGTGGGCTGGGGCAAGAATGGCCTCATCGAGCCCCGCCGGGCACTGGCCTTGCGCGATGAGGAAGCGAATAAAGGCCCGAACGGCGGTGACCATCGTTTGCGCCTTGGCCCAGCCGCCGTGGCGGCTTTGCTCAAGCACGAACTGCCGTAGCCCGCGGGCATCAAAGCCGCTTGGGTCTTCACCCATCGTGCGCAGCAACTCCCGGATGGCGCGCCCGTAGTTATCGAGGGTCGCCTCGGCGGTGTTGCGCTGCGCCTTCATCCATTGCCGGAAGGCTTTCAGCAGGGGCGGTGCAGGTGGATTGTCATCGACGCACCCCGTCGGCACCACGCCAATGCGCTGAAGATATCCCAGGAAAAGCCGCGCGCCTGATTCCAGGCTAGGACGGTCGGCATGGCCATACGGACGACACTGACATCGCGGCAGATGGCGCTTGAAGCGAACGATATCCGTCTCGCGTAGCGCATGCGGTGGGATCTGCTTCCCATTGGCCCAGTGGAGCAGGTGTTGCGCCGCGCGGATGCAGCGACGGGCCGTCAACTGTGCATAGCCGGCTTCCTTAAGCTCCTCTGCAAATCCGTCGAGGTAGGGGCCCGCCGGGCTGTTGCGAAGCTTCGCGACGAACTGTGGCGAGGTGTAGTAGCAGGTCAACATGGCGTTCTCCTTCGGGTTGGTTGCCCATCCCAAAGGCTAGGAACGACGTTACGATTATGCGCAGTGACCCGACGTGCGAAGGCTTTCAGCGCATTGTTTTTAGACTATAAATTTCCCCTCAGATCGCCTTCTCCGCATAAGAACGGACTGTGCATAAAACCTCTTATGCTGATCACAGCATAAGAGGTTGATCGTGATCAGGGTGCTCTTGCGCGCGTAGCGCTGCTCCAGGAGCTGGAACAAGGCATTGGCGTGCTCGGGCTGGAGGTTCATGTAGCCGAGCTCGTCGAGGACGAGGAGGTCGTAGGCGGCCAGGCGCTTGAGCACGCGGGTGGTGGAGTGGTCGGCGAGTGAGGCGTAGAGTTCGTCGATCAGATCCGGGCGTTGTAGAAGCGGCCGCGGTAGCCGTTGACCAGGGCCTGGCGCAGCAAGCCGATGGCCAGTCCGCTCTTGCCGGTGCCTGGGGGACCGATCAGGACCAGGTTCTCCGCCCGGTCGAGGAAGCCGAGGGTGGCCAGGGAGCGGATGTGGGAGGCGTCGACCGTCTTCTGCTGGGCGAGGGGGAAGGTCGCGAGGGACCAATCCCAGGGCAGGCGGGCCTGCTGCAAGCAGTAGGCGAGGCTGCGCTCCTAGCGGTGGCGTGCCTCCTCGCGCAGGAGCGCCAGCAGCACCGCC
>JAGFJL010000148.1 GCA_024102725.1 Nitrococcus mobilis | reverse complement strand
TCACATCGACCGCTGGATCGAGGACATGCACCGGCAGCGGGTGCTCGAACGCATGGGCTGGCGGTTTTGGCGTTGCTGGGGCTCCTCCTATACGCTCGACCCCGAGAGCTGCCTCGCTGACCTCGAGGGGCGTCTCGCCGCAACCGGTATTTTGCCGAACGGTGGGGTAGGCGGGGCGCCTAGCCGTTATACGGAGTACCGTCGAGTGCGCGGCCTATCCGGTGAAGACGCTGCAGGGATGGTGTGGCCTTTGGAGACCGAAAAGCGCAAGAGCGGTGCAACAACTGCAGCTGAGGATGTCGGGGCGGAAACGTCGATGGTAACTGCTTTGGTTGGGGCGACCACGAAGTCCGGTGAAATGGCGCCACGCACCCTCCAGGGCGGGGAAGTGCCGACGCGCCCTGGCTGCGCCCAGGGAGTTCTGTTTCCTGACTCTTACGACCAGGCTATCCCGGGCAGCTTCGAAGAAGCTACCATCGTCCGCGGCGATGATGCCGGAGAGCTTGCTGCAACGGAGAGCGTGCCGACTGAGGAATTACCTCCACCGGGTGAGGTCTCAGCGCGTGTGGTGGAGATCAACGATGTAGTTGTCTATGAGACCGTGGATAAGCGCCGGCAGCAGGGCCGAGCGCAAATCGTCTCCGGCAATTCGAAACCTGACTACGGCATTCTCAATCGTGAGACGCCGTATGGCGTGGCGCTGCTCGGTGCCAGTGTGGGCGAGATCGTTACTGCGATGATGCCCGGCAACCGTCGAGTGCAGTTGCAGATACTTGGCATTGAGAGACCAGAATAGTCGTGACTGCTAAAGCATACTACACGAGCATATAAACCAAACTGATCGTGTTTCCTCAAGCTGGCCACAATTTCTCTTTGTCGCTCGGAGTTGTCAATGCTACACCGCGATCGGGGCTTTGATGGCCGGGTGTGGATCGTAGCCGATGATCTCGAAATCATCATAGCAATAGTCGAAAATCGAGTCGGGTTTGCGCTTGATGATCAGCTTCGGCAACGGGCGGGGTGTACGGGAGAGTTGGAGCTCGGCCTGTTCTAGATGGTTGGAGTACACGTGGACATCGCCGCCGGTCCAGACGAAATCGCCGACCGCCAGGCCGCATTCTCGGGCGACCATATGGGTGAGCAAGGCATAGCTGGCGATATTGAACGGCACGCCTAGAAATACATCACAGCTGCGCTGGTAGAGCTGGCAGGACAGCTTGCCCTCGGCGATGTAGAATTGGAACAGGGCATGGCAAGCGGGCAGGGCCATCCGGCCTTGGGTTACGTTTGCTTGCGGGCTCAGGGATTCGTCCGGCAGGTATTCGACGTTCCACGCGCTGACGATGTGGCGGCGTGAGTTCGGATTTTGCTTGATGCCTTCGATCACGTCTGTAATCTGATCGATCGTGCCGCCATCTTGAGTGGGCCACTTGCGCCACTGTGGTCCATAGATGGGTCCCAGCTCGCCGTTCTCATCGGCCCACTCATCCCAAATGCTGACTCCATTCTCCTTTAGATAGCCGATGTTGCTCTCGCCGGAGAGAAACCAGAGTAACTCATGGACGATAGAGCGCAGATGCAGCCGCTTGGTGGTAAGCAGTGGCAAGCCCTGTTGCAGATCGAAGCGCATCTGATAGCCGAACACAGACAGCGTGCCGGTTCCCGTGCGGTCACTTTTCTGTGCACCGTGGTGGAGGACATGGCGCAGCAGTTGCAGATACTGTCTCATTGGACCGTCCGTGGCTTGCCCGCTGCGGTTGCATTCGTTGCCGGCACCGCGGCCAGGGTTACCTCACCCTGGGTAGTCGTCATGCGTTCGTCGATCCGGCGCCTGCGAGTTGGCCTCGATAAGCCCAGGTGAGCAAGCCCAAGCCGACGATAATCATCGGCAGCGAGAGGAGCTGCCCCATGGTGAGCCAGCCAAAGGCGAGATAGCCGAGTTGGGGATCCGGCATGCGCACGAACTCCACCAGAAAACGAAACCCACCATAGCAGAGCAGGAACAACCCGCATACCGCACCGGTCGGCCGTGTTTGCCGGGAGAACAGCCAAAGAATAGTGAATAGTATGATGCCTTCGAGCAGGAACTCATAGAGCTGCGAGGGGTGCCGGGGCTGGGAACCCAGTGGCGGGTAGACCATTCCCCAAGGCAGAGTGGTTGGTGCACCCCAGAGCTCACCGTTGATGAAGTTGCCGATGCGCCCGGCCCCCAGCCCTATGGGCACCAGTGGAGCCACGAAGTCGACCACCCGCCAAAACGGCGTCTCGATGCGCCGTGCGAACCACCAAGTCATGGCTATGACGCCGAGCAGCCCCCCGTGGAAGCTCATCCCGCCGTGCCAGATTTGGAACAGAGCCAACGGATTGGCGAGCAGCTGATCCAGGCCGTAGAAGAGCATATACCCCACGCGCCCCCCGATTATGACCCCCAACGCGACGAACAGCACCAGATCGTCCACTTGCTGGGGCTCGAGCGGGAACTCGGGCCGCCGCGCCCGGCGCCGACCCAGCCACCAGCCGGCTATGAAGCCGACGGCATACGTGATGCCATACCAGTGAACGGCTAACGGGCCGAGCCAAAAGGCGATCGGGTCGATGTCCGGGTAGTGCAGCATTGGCGATCTCCGTGGGCCATTGTTGGGCAGCTGCTGTGCATGTGTAGCCTCTGACGGGCAATCGGTTCGATGCCATCGGCACCTTTAAGAGCGCGGTGCGCCGCGTGCGGCTCACCGCCATGATCATGCAATTGGATTCCGTTGAATGGATTATTGCGCGTAGCTTGCGCGATGGTATCCGGCCGGCGTTAGTTTTGCGACCTGCGGGCATTCGCTACAATCGATAGCCCAAGGAGGAACTCAGGTAGCCGTAGGAGGTTTGTAGTGCACAGCCCGCATCATGTACCGGGGCGCTTCGAGAACGCGGCAACTCCAGCCCCGGCCCAAGCGCTATTCTACACGGCAAGGGGTGGCTGCGCTGCGCTCACAGAGCCGGTTCGACGGAGCAAGAAGCCGTGCTCTAGAACCTCTCTCGGAGCGGTCTTTTGGCTTGGCCTGTTGGGCGTGCTAGGCAGTGCCTATGCTGGTCCTACCCGCTACGTGACCGACGAGTTCACGATCACGCTACGCAGCGGTGCCGGCAATCAATACCGGATTCTAAAGCTTCTGCCAACGGGCACGGCCGTCGAAGTATTGGAGCGGGGCGAGGGCTGGACACGGGTCGATACGGCTGAGGGCCAGGAAGGCTGGGTGTCGTCGCAGTACCTCATCAGCCACCCGCCGGCGGCGCAGCGTCTGCGGCAGCTCAGTGCCGAGTTGGCGCAACGGCAGGCACAGGATGGTCAAATCAAACAGCAGATGGAGAAGACTCAGCAGCAGCTTGCGCAAGCACGTGAGCGTGTGCGAGAGCTCTCTAGCGAGCGCGCTCGGCTCACCCAGCGGCTCGACGCCTCCCGTGAAGGGTTTAACTTGGCCACCGAGAACAAGCAGCTCAAAAAGCAGGTCATCGACCTTGAGCGACGCCTCCAGGATCTGGCCAACGAGACCGAACGTCTTGCTGACCGCAGTCGCCAAGACTGGTTTCTGGTGGGCTCGGGTGTACTGCTCGCCGGTATGCTGGTGGGCATCATCATGACACGTATCCGCTGGCGGCGTCGTTCCTCATGGGGAGATTTGTGAGATCCTTTAGAAGAGGATGAGCCGTCTACGGCCCGATATCATGTGAAACCACCGCATAAGGTATTACGGCCGATTGGTATGGTTACCTGGAATGCGGCACGGCCGTGAACGGAGCAACCCCAAACCCCAAACGGTCAGTCTGAAGAACGGCCTCGGGTCAGATCAGCCAGCCGGACAAGGAGCATGCCATGGCCGCAACCGTGCCAACCCTCCGCCAGATGCTCAGCGAACTGATTCGGCTGCCCTCCGTAAGCAGCGTCGATTCGGCTTGGGATCAGGGCAACCGTGCCGTGATCGAGCGTCTGGCGCAATGGCTTGCTTCCTTGGGCTTCGCCATTGACATACGCGAGTTACCCGGCCAGCCGCACAAGGCGAACTTAGTAGCAACGCTCGGCAGCGGCTCGGAGGGTCTGGTCCTGGCGGGCCACACCGATACCGTTCCATACGATGCCAATCGCTGGAGCACGGATCCTTTCCAGCTCACGGAGCGGGATGGGCGTTTATATGGGCTCGGTGCCAGCGACATGAAATCTTTTTTTGCCCTTGTGCTCGAAGCGGTCCGGGAGGTGCGGGTGCAGGATTTGCGCCGGCCGCTGACCATTCTCGCTACGGCCGATGAAGAAAGCGGCATGGCCGGTGCCAAGGCTCTGGTCGACGAGGGTTGGTCGATCGGCCGTTACGTCTTGATCGGTGAGCCGACGGGACTGCGGCCGATCCATTTGCACAAAGGCGTTATGATGGAGTCCGTGCGGCTGATCGGCCGTTCCGGCCATTCCAGCGATCCCGGCTTTGGCGTCAATGCGCTGGAGGCGATGACCGTTGCGCTCAATGAAATCCTGGCCTGGCGTGCGGAACTGCAGCAGCGCTATCGGGATACCCGCTTCCGGGTTCCCGAGCCCACCCTGAATCTGGGGCATATCCACGGCGGTGATAATCCCAACCGCATTTGCGCCGAGGCGGAGCTGCATTTTGATCTACGGCCGTTGCCCGGTATGGATCTGGATGAGTTGCAGGCGCAGCTGGTCCAGCGCCTTGAGCGGGTGCTGGCCCGCTCGGCCGCGACGTTGGAGATACGCCCCTTGTTTCCGGGTTTGCCGCCGCTGGCGACACCGACGGACTCGTACATCCTCCAGGTTGCGCGGGAGCTGACCGGAGCCGAGCCGGGCGCGGTCGCCTTCGGCACCGAAGGCCCGTTTTTCGCGGCGGTGGGTATGGAGGTGGTGGTGCTGGGTGCCGGGGATATCGATCAGGCGCATCAGCCCGACGAGTATTTATCGGTGGATCGCATTGCCCCCATGATCGATCTGTTGCAGCGGTTCATCCGCCGTTTCTGCCTGGAGCCGCCGGTAACTGAGGGGGCGGGATGAGGCGGGAGTCGACCCGTTTCGTTGACTGGTTCCGCCACAGCTTGCCTTACATCAACGCCCACCGGGGTCGGACCTTTGTCATCGCCTTTGGTGGTGAAACGGTGGCTGATGGAACTTTGCCGGCGCTGATCCACGATCTTGCGCTGCTGAGCAGCCTCGGCGTTCGGTTGGTGCTGGTGCCGGGCGCGCGGCCCCAGATCGAGCAGCGGCTGCGTGCCCGCGGCTGCACGATCCGCTATGTCAACGGGCTACGCATTACGGACGAGCTCGCCCTCGCTTGCGTGAAGGAAGCGGTGGGCACGGTTCGTGTGGAAATCGAGGCGTTGTTGTCTATGGGGCTTGCCAATTCTCCTATGGCCGGCTTACGTATTCGGGTGGCATCCGGTAATTTCGTTACCGCCCGCCCGTTGGGCATTCGCGACGGTATCGATTATTTGCATACCGGAGAAGTGCGGCGAGTGGATGGAGCGGCGATCCGCCAGCGCCTGAATGACAATGCGGTGGTTCTGATCGCTTCGCTGGGCTATTCGCCCACCGGCGAGGTATTCAATCTTTACTCGGAGGATGTGGCGTTGGCCGTGGCACGGGAGATCTGCGCTGATAAGCTGCTGTTTCTGCAAGAGGATGCACAGGTGTACGATAGTGCCGGCAATTTAGTGCGAGAGATGACCACCGAGGAGGTGCGGATTTATTTGCATGAGCATGCCGAACTTACGCCCGGGCTACGGCGGCTGCTCACCGGAACGCTCGAAGCTTGTCGTGGCGGCGTGCGGCGGGTGCATTTGCTCGGCGGAGCCGTCGACGGGGCCTTGCTGCTGGAACTGTTCACGCGCGATGGGGTAGGCACGCTGATCACCGCGCGGCCGTTCGAGATCACCCGTGCAGCCGTAATCGACGATATCGGCGGCATTTTGGAGCTGATCGAGCCGCTCGAACGCGATGGCACCCTGGTGCGCCGCTCGCGCGAGCGGCTCGAAACGGAAGTCGAGCATTTTACGGTCATCGTGCGCGAGGGCACCATCATCGCCTGTGCCGCGCTTTATCTCATGCCCGATGCGGCGCTGGCGGAGCTGGCTTGTTTTGTGGTGCATCCCGACTATCGAGGCGGTGAACGCGGTGATGCCCTGCTCAGGAAAATGGAGCGTACCGCCGCAGCGCAGGGTGTGCGGGCTTTGTTCGTGCTGACCACCCGCAGCGCCCACTGGTTCCAGGAGCGGGGTTTCCAACCCGCTACCCTGCAGGAACTCCCGGTCGGCCGGCAGCGGCTCTATAATTTCCGGCGCAACTCCCGAGTCTTTATCAAGCAGCTACCGTGAAAGACGATACTACTCGCGGTTTGGTCGCGAGCGTGTTGCGGCCAAATGGACATTTTGCAGGGCTTGGGACAGATTGTTGTGGCGTAGCATCGTTCGGATATCGGCCACGTAATCCGTGCCCCGTTCGGAGTAGTGATTCAGGCCGCCGACTAGGTTTGCGGCATCCGGTTGCTTGTCATGGTTGCGCCGTTGCTCTCGCAGTTGACGTAGCTGTGCGTACGCCCGGTGGGTGTTTAGGTTGTGTACATAGCTGTGCACCGAGCCGCGCAGGCTGCCGAAGGCACGGACGTAATGGCGCAGATGGCTGGCTCGGCGGTGCGGGGTGAGTCCCTGGTCCGGATTCCAGGTCCGCTCGCCGAACAGGTTGTTGCCTTCCCGGGCAAAGCGTGAACTGCCCCAACCGCTCTCGCTTGCGGCCTGCGCCAAGGCCAGCGCCGGCGGGATCCGGTCGACCCGGCGCAGCAGTTGCGCGCGCACGTTCGGGTCGTCGAGATCGCCGCTGATGCCACGGTCTAGGGCGATCGCTGCTACCTGCTCCCGAAGTGACCCCTCGGGCGGGAGCTCGTTTTGGGCAAAAGCGCGCTTAAGGAGCGAGCGCTCGGCCTGTAGCCGGCGGTTTTCGGCCAGAATCAAGGGCAGGAGACTGCGAAAGAACAACGATTTCTTACGGCTTGGTGGTTGCTCGGCCAGGTCAGCGGGCAGCGAGGCCACCGCAAGCGGCGGCACTGCTCCGTGCGGGGGCCAGTCGTAGCCGTGTTCGGCAAACAGCGCCGCCAGTGAATCAGCATCTTCGGCTTTGATCGGCTGCAAGTGCACGGCGGCGGGGGGTAGGGCGGCAAGCTCGGTCGTGCCGCACCACCACAACACCCCGCTCAGTGTCAGCCCGGCGAGCAAGGTCGTACCCATGACCCATGGTGGGCGCATACGTGCGCCTATTCTGGTGACGGCGTTCGATTTTTTCATGGCCTTGTCTGGTATTCCATGTCCAGAATGGCTTGCCAGTGCTCGGCACTCACCGGCATGATCGATAGCCGGTTGCCGCGCCGGGTTAGCGGCGTGTCCGCCAACGCGGGATTGGCCTTGAGCTCAGCGAGCGGGATGGTGCGTACCAGGCGTCGCTTGAAGCGGACATCGACCATGTACCAACGCGGCCGGTCCGGGTCGCTTTTAGGGTCGAAATACTTTGAGCTCGGGTCAAAGGCCGTGTGATCCGGATAGCCGGCGCGTACGATTTCCATGATGCCGACGACACCGGGCTGCGGACAATTGGAATGATAGAGCAGCGCGAGATCGCCGGGCCGCATTTGATCGCGCAGCATGTTGCGTGCTTGGTAGTTGCGCACGCCTTCCCAGTGATCGGTTTGCGAGGGCTGCGCGGCGAGATCATCAATGCCGTATACGCTCGGCTCGGATTTCATAACCCAATAGCTCATGCGGTCCTTGCCTCGGCTGATTCATGATCGGTTCGGATTGCTCGAGCGCGAGCGGTGTTCGATTTGGCACCGGGCCAAGCCTCGCTCGGTCGCGACGTCGGCGAGCGGTATATCCCAAGGCTCGACCGGCAGCGCGGCGATTCGCTGAAAGCTAAATGCAATGCCTAACAATCGGGGCCGCCGCCAGCGACCCTGCTGGTGGCGTATGAAGGCGAACGTATGGTCGTAAAAACCGGCACCCATACCCAGGCGGTGCCCCTGCCCGTCGAATGCCACCAGGGGAACCAGCACCAAATCCAGATCCCGGCAGGCGATTCGGTTGGCTTGCTGGGGCAGGGGCTCTGGAATGCCGAAACGATTCGCGCGCAAGCGCTCGCCGGGCCGGTACCGGTGGAAGCGGAGCTTTTTAACTGGTCTCTGATTCAGTACGGGCAGGTAAATCGCTCGCCCGTCCTGATGTGCCCGCTGCAGAAAACCGCTGAGGTCCATTTCCCCGTCCGTCGCCCAATAGCAGGCGATGCGGCGGCTGTAACGGTACCAGCGGCTGCGGCGCAGTACCGCGGTCAACCGGCGAGCGGCGCGGGTGCGCTCGCCCAGACCCAGCTGACGGCGCTGCCAGCGAATGCGGTGACGGAGCTCGGCCTTGGATTCCATACGCCACCCGTTTGCTAGGCCTATTCAGCAACGAAGCCAACAGGGTGTTTCTGACGGCTAGTTTTTAGCAGGCGTGCCAATTGGGCACAAAAAGACATCCCCCGCGCAGTGCCGTGCCGGCATCGCCCTTGAACCCTTCGGTCCAGGTGGGAATCCCGAGCGATCCTTTAGGCTTTCCGCTCTGTGGCAGACTTGCTCACCAGCATCGCTACCGTGTTTCCCGCGGCGATTGCATGTCGGCTCAAGAAAACGTAGTGCCTGCGCTCGAACACCGCAGGGGATGTCCAAGGCGGATAATGCCGTACCACATGGCAACTCGTCCAGTCCTAGTCCTGCCTCGATGAGCCGATCCACCGGTCGCCTCGCAGGTGCCCACAGCATTACAGCAAGCACCGGGATCCAGCCGCTCGGGCCAGATAGCTTGGCCGGCGGCAGGCCTTAGAGTGTTCGGCGGCGGTCGCGGTTGGGAGCCGAACCGGTTCTACCGGAACAGAATACAGTTGCGGATCCAATAAGCCAGATGCAGACCAAACAGTACGATAAGGTAAGAACAGGTGGCCGCCAGCACGTGGCCCCAGATGGAATCCTCACCGCCCTGCACATGGCCGAACACCAGCCAGGCGGAGACAATGGAGAGAATGATGAGCAGGGCCGCGACGATGAGGTCGAATTTCAGCACGGCACGTTGATCCGCCGAGTGCGGTGCGATGTGGCGGTAAAATAAAAAACCGCCTAAAAAGATCGGCAAGACGAGTAGCTGTGATGTAAGCATGACAATACCTCGGTGCAAGGCGCTAATGCGACAGCGGTTACTCGACGCCTCCTGTTGCTAGCCTGCAGGCGCCTCCCCCGCGGCCCATTCGAGAAGGGCCGCGAACATGGCCTCGTCGCTCGGATCGTCGGCGACCACAATTGGCGAGCGCAAGCCTTCTGAGCGGGCAATACCGGCAATGCGACTGCTGCCAAAAACGAAGGTGGATTGGTTGAGCAAATGGCGCAGCCGGGGACCGAAGAGCCCTCTCCACAGAGCGAGAAAAGCCTCGCCGCTGGTGATGGCTATGGCATCGAAGCGATTGTGCAGCAGCAGTTGCTCGATCTGCTCGAACTGCCCCTTGCTGGGGGGGCGGCGTTCGTAGACCTGGATATAGATAACCTCGGCGCCCCTCGAGCGCAACACGGAGCCCGCCAATTCACGCCCCCCCGATCCTCTGAGGATGGCGATCTTCATGCCGCCAACCTCCTCGAAGATGGGGAGTTTCAAAAGTGATTCACTATCAAAGCCGGTCGCTGGGACGATATCGACCGGGTAACCCAGATCGGCAATCGCATGCGCGGTTTTTGCTCCGATCGCCGCAATTTTCGCACGACCCTGGGCGTTGCGCTGCAGGTCAAGTTGCGGAAGGCCGAAATTGACGGCGTTGGGGCTGTTGAATATCAGCAGATCGAACGAGGCGAGCTCGGCTCGCAGGCGCGCAAGCGAGGGGGTTTCCGGTGTGGCGGAAATGTTGAGCAAGGGGCAGCGCAGCACGTTCGCACCCGCATGCTCGAGCATTCGACAAAACGATTCGGCCTGGTGCGCCGGGCGCGTGACCACGATGTTCCTGTTTTTCAATGAGTCGCGGTCGGCTGGCTGCATCGAATACACCGTAGCAAGCTGAAGCGGCCTAGCCAGACAACGCCGCCCCGTTGACCTCGGCTGCTGAAATGTGGGAGCTACTCAACCGGCATCGGTGTCGTCGCCGTGTCTCTCGGTGCCCAGCGCTTCGGTCACCCGACGGCTCAAACGGCGCAACCGCTCGCTCACGGCCTCTATTTTGTCGGCGCTGCGGCGAGCTTCGAGCATCTCATGTGTGATGTTCAGCGCCGCCATCACGGCGATTCGGTCCATGCCCACGATCTTGCCCGAGTCGCGGATCTCGCGCATCTGTTCATTGAGATAGGCGGCAGATTCGAGCAGGTTGGCGCGCTCCTCGTCACGGCAAGCGACGAAATACTCCCTATCCAGGATGGTTACCTTGATGGGTCCGGACATGGGCCTTAATGATTCTCCATGGCTTTGAGGCGGCTGATCATCGCCTCGATTCGAGATCGAGCCATCTCGTTTTTCTCGAGTAACGAGGCGCGCTCGGTATTGAGCGCCTCCTGCGTATGGCGGAGCATTTCGTTTTCCTGGCGCAACCGCTCCACGACCCGCAGCAATGCATCGATGCGCTGCTCTAGCTGAGTGATCTGTTCGTTAGCCGAATCAGTGACTTGGCCTACATCCTTCGTCATATGCTGAATATAGAGTGATGCGCGTGGCCGGTCAACGGTCCAGTCGGGGCCGGCTCTGTTACGATAGGTCTCACTCAATACGCCAGGCGTGCGTGAAATTGGGCCAGCATGACCATGTTAGAACTCTATGAACCCCTCGATCAGGCGCTGGCGGCGCTGGAGGCGGGTAGCGGCGCCGCCGCGGCCCATGGTCGGCTCTGCGGGATGCTCACGGTCTCGGAAAACGTTGACCGGGCGCGCTGGATTGCCGAGGTGCTGGAGGATACCGCCCCCCGCGGAGATGCGGCCAAAGCCTGCCTGGTGTTGCTCAGCCGCCTCTACGAGGAGACCTGTGAGGCGCTGGCCGACCCGGAGCTCGGCTGGCGGATTCTGTTGCCGGGCGATTTCGAACCCCTGACCGTGCGCACCGCCGCCCTAGGGGCCTGGAGCGAAGGCTATTTGCTCGGTCTGGCCGTGGGCGGGCTGACCGATGGGGCCGGTTTGCCGGACGAGGTGCGCGAGGCCTTGGGCGATCTTGCCGAGATTGCCCAAGTGGATACCGACCCTGAAGCCGACGAAGACAACGAGCAGGCTTATGCAGAGTTGGTCGAATACGTGCGCATGAGTACGCTGCTGATACGCGAGCATATCGGTGGACCTGATACCGCTGACAGGCGGTCCGACGGCCACGAGTCCAAGCCGCGGTTGCATTGACTGAGCTGTCGTGGAGGTGCCATGGATCGCAACGAATTTGCCAAGCGCCGAGCCGATTTGAAGCAATTGATGGGCGAGGAGGGTATTGCCATCATCCCGGCTGCACCGCAGCGGCGGCGCAACCGCGATGTTTTCTACCCTTACCGGCAGGACAGTGATTTTTTCTATCTCACCGGCTTTGGCGAGCCCGAGGCCGTGGCCGTGCTTGTTCCCGGCCGTCAGCACGGCGAGTGTTTGCTGTTCTGCCGTGAGCGCGATCCCGCCAAGGAGGTATGGGACGGCCCGATCGTTGGCCAAGAGCGGGCGGTCAGTGATTACGGGATGGATGATGCCTTTCCGGTGGACGATATCGACGAGATCCTACCCGGGCTGATCGAAGGGCGGCGCAAAGTATTCTACACGATGGGCATCGATGCCGAGTTCGATCATCGGGTTATCGGCTGGGTGAAGCAGGTGCGTGAACGGGTGCGCTCCGGAGCTCGGGCACCGGCAGAATACGTCTCGCTCGAGCACCTGCTGCACGAGATGCGTTTGATAAAGGGGCGAGCGGAAATCGAGGTGATGCGTAGCGCCGCCGAGATCAGCGCGCAGGCGCATCGGCACGCCATGGCTGTTTGCCGGCCCGGTCTTTATGAGCATGCGATCGAGGCGGAATTCCACGCCATATTCCGCCGTCACGGTGGCTGGCCGGCTTATCCGCCGATCGTGGGCGGCGGCGGCAACGCGTGTATTCTGCACTACATAGAGAACTCGGCGCCTTTGCGCGCCGGCGAGCTGTTGTTGATCGACGCCGGGGTTGAGCTGGACTGTTACGCTTCTGATGTCACCCGCACCTTCCCAGTCAACGGTCGTTTCAGCGGCGAGCAGCGGGCAGTCTATGAGCTTGTCCTCGCCGCGCAAGAGGCGGCCCTCGCCGAGGTGCGGCCTGGCAACCACTGGAATCAGCCGCACGAGGCCGCCACCGAGGTCTTGGTCGAGGGTATGCTCGAGCTCGGTTTGCTGCACGGTGAGCGTGACGCCATCATAGAGCAAGGGGATTATCGGCGTTTTTTCATGCACCGCACGGGTCATTATCTAGGTATGGATGTGCATGACGTAGGCGATTACCGCATCGACGGTCAGTGGCGCGAGCTCGAGCCGGGGATGGCGCTAACGGTGGAGCCCGGCCTCTACATCGCGGCGGGCAGTGAGGGCGTAGATGAGCGTTGGTGGAATATCGGCGTGCGTATCGAAGACGACGTGGTCGTGCTGCGCGAGGGTTGCGAGGTGATAAGCGCCGCGGCGCCCCGGGCGGTCGAAGCGATCGAAGCGCTGATGGCGAAATGAGCGCGGCGCTGGACTACGAGGTTATCATTGTTGGTGGCGGTTTGGTCGGTGCGAGCTTGGCTTGCGCCCTTGCCACGGCGGGTGTGCGGGTGGCCGTCATCGAACCGTTTCCGCCCGAGGTCGATGCTCAGCCGAGCTTCGATGAGCGTCAGATTGCCTTGGCACCGGCAACACGGCGTATTTTCGAGGCCCTGGGGTTGTGGCCGGCGATTGCCCTGGAAGCCACGCCGATCCGTGAGATCCACGTCTCCGAGCAAGGTGGTTTCGGGATCACTCGAATGTCGGCCGCCGAGGAAGGGCTCGACGCCCTAGGCTATATACTGCCCAGCCGCCGTCTCGGTGCGGTGCTGTTCGAGCGACTGCGCGCGCGGCCCGAGATCACCCTCTATTGCCCGGCCAAGGCGCAGGATGTGGCGGTGGATGCAACGGCGGCAACCGTGCGGATCGAGAGCGAGCGGGGGATGCAGAGCCTGAGCGCGCCGCTGCTCGCCGTCTGCGACGGTGCCCGCTCCAGAATCCGCGAGCGGCTCGGGATCCGGTTGCGGGAGCGCTCTTATCAGCAGGTGGCCGTGATCGCCAATGTGACGCCGGAGCGCAACCCCGAGGGGCGAGCCTACGAACGTTTTCTGGTGGGTGGCCCGCTCGGGGTGCTGCCGGCTGCGGGCGGTGGGTGTGCGGTAATCTGGTCGGTGCCGGTGGCGGTGGCCGAAGCGGTGCTCAAGTTGGATGAGCCGGAGTTTTTGGCGCAGCTACAGGCGGTGTTCGGCTATCGCCTGGGCCGTTTTCTTGCTGCCGGTAAGCGCTCGGCCTATCCTTTGGCGGTCTTGGTGGCTGAGCGCTGTGCGGCGCAGCGGGCGCTGGTGATCGGTAACGCTGCGCATACCCTGCATCCGGTGGCTGGGCAGGGCTTCAACTTGGCGCTGCGTGACGTGGCCGTTGTTGCCGAGCTCGTAACGGACACCCTCGAGGCGGGTGGTGATCCGGGCGAGCCGCAGCTCCTGGAGCGTTATCAGCGTTTGCGGCGGATCGATTACCAGCGGACGTTGGCCTTTACTGATGGAATCGTGCGGCTTTTCTCCAACCGGCTGCCCGGTTTGACGCTGGCGCGCAATCTCGGGCTGCTGCTCCTGGATCTGTTTCCGGGCAGTCGGCAGATACTCATGCATCAGGCCATGGGGCGCTCTGGCTGGTTGCCGCGGCTGGCCCGCGGTCTGCCGCTTGCCCACACGGAACGGAGGGTGGGCGGATGAGCCGCACCGATGCGGATGTGGCGATTCAGGGCGCGGGAATGGTCGGTTTGCTACTCGCTGCGGCCTTGGCGCGCCACGGGCTGCGGGTGATGTTGCTCGACAAGGAAGGTTTGCCGCAGTGGCAAGCGCAGCAGTATGGCCAACGGGTATGCGCCATCAATCTCGCCAGCGAGCGCTTGCTGCGTGTGCTGGGGGTTTGGGAGGCGCTACAGCGGGTCAGTCCCTTTCGGGCGATTCGGGTCTGGGACGCGCTCGGCGGTGGTCAGATTGCCTTCGATGCCGCCGATCTGGGCGAGCCGCATCTGGGCCATATCGTCGAGAATGATCTGATTCGCAGCGTGCTGCACCAATCGGTTAGGGCTGCAAGGGGGGTACAGGTTCGGATTCCAGTATGCGTCCAACGTTTGGAGCCCGATGATGAAGCGGTGACTTTGCGGTTGAGTGACGGCACTCGTGTTACGGTTGCTCTGGTCGTCGGCGCCGATGGCGCCCGCTCAGCTATTCGTGAGTTGCTCGGCATTCCGGTACGGCTAGGCCGCTATGCGCAGAAGGCGATCGTGGCGCCGATTCGTACCGAAATGGCGCATGAGGAGATTGCTCGGCAATGGTTCCTACCCGGCGGGCCACTGGCTTTTTTGCCGCTCGCCGACGGGCGTTGCTCGATCGTCTGGTCGCTGCCAACTGCGGAGGCGGAGGCTCGCCTTGCCCTTGACGAGGCTGCTTTTTGCAGGGCGTTGGCGCACGGTTCTGCGGGCGGGCTGGGTAGTGTCTTGGAAGTGGGCGAGCGCGGTGCATTTCCGCTATATCGGCTGCATGCGGCACGCTATTGTACCGAGCGGGCCGTCCTAGTCGGCGATGCGGCCCATGTGATCCATCCGCTTGCCGGCCAGGGCGTCAATCAGGGATTTCAGGACGCGGCGGTGCTCGCCAAGGCGGTGATCGATGCCCAGCGACGCGGCCGGGATATCGGCGGTCGGCTGGCGTTACGGCGCTACGAACGGGCCCGGCGCGGTGACAATCTGCTCATGGAATGGTCCATGGAAGGATTTCATCAGTTGTTTACGCGCCGCCGCTCGCCCCTGGTTCGGCTACGCAGCTTGGGCCTCGGGATGACGCATCGCAGCGCCTTGGCAAAGCGGTTTTTCATGCGTAGGGCGATCGGGGCTGACGCCTCGATTCTGCCGTGACGCTGAGATCGAACCACGCGAACAAGGACCATATATGGGACAGCATACGCCGCTTTATGGGAAACATTGCGAAGCAGGTGCCCGTATCGTCGATTTCGCCGGCTGGGACATGCCGATTCAGTATGGCTCGCAGATCGAGGAGCATCGGGCTGTGCGCCGCGATGCCGGTATGTTCGACGTCTCTCACATGGCCATCGTCGAGATAACCGGCGCGCAGGCCCAACAGTGTCTGCGCCACCTGCTGGCTAACGATGTGGCGAAGCTCAAAGAGCCGGGCAAAGCCCTTTACACTTGTCTGCTGAACGAACAAGGTGGCGTGCTCGATGATCTGATCGTCTATTATCTCGCCGAGGGGCGCTACCGCACGGTAGTCAATGCGGCCACGCGGGATAAGGACCTGAGTTGGATTAAGATCCAAGGCGAGCCATTTCGAGTCCAGGTCGAACATCGCGATGATCTGGCAATGCTCGCAATACAAGGCCCTCAGGCGCGCGAGAAAGCGTTGCGAGTCTTGCCCTCCGAGCTGGCCGCCGCCGCGCGGGCACTCGCGCCGTTTACGGGGCTTGAGCGTGAGGGGGTCTTCGTTTCGCGCACGGGTTACACTGGAGAGGACGGTTACGAGATCATGTTGCCGGCCGACGCTACCCCGGCCCTGTGGGAAGCGCTGTGCGAACAAGGGGTGCAGCCGTGCGGGCTGGGTGCGCGTGATACGTTACGCCTCGAGGCCGGTATGAACCTGTACGGCCAGGATAGGGACGAGACGGTTACGCCATTGGAGTCTGGGCTGGCCTGGACGGTGGCTTGGGAGCCGGCCG